>JBBKVU010000219.1:0-28828 GCA_037968595.1 Comamonas sp. | reverse complement strand
CCCCACGCCTGTGCCCACGCCGCCGTCTTCGGGGGACATCTGCACGATGGCACCGGACTCGGCACTGTGCCAGGTGTTGTCGCCGCCCACGGCATCCGCGCCGGTGATACCGGTGATCCAGCTCGCGTCCAACGTGCTGATCAAGAACGTGATGTCCGGTGCGCCGCCATTGGCTCCCACGACAGCGCAGATCGCGCTCTCGGTGTCCAAGGGCGAGACCTCGGCCACCGCCCCGGTCGACTCCACGGGACAGAGCAACAAGCCCGCCATCAAGACGTACTGCAATTGAGCCAGCCCATGAAAAACCTCCGCCGCATCGCCTGCATGCTCAGCCTCATGCTGGGCGCAGGCGCCTTCTCGCCCGCCGCGCTGGCCCAGGTGGCCACTATCACGCATCTTTCCGGTCTGGTGGCCGCGCGCAGCCCGCAAGGCGCAAGCCGGCTGCTCGCTGTCGACTCCCAGGTCAATGAGGGCGACACGCTCAGCACCGAAGCGCGCGGCTATGCGTTGGTGAAATTCAGCGACGGCGCCGAAATGATGATGAAGCCCGATTCCGTGGTGGCGCTCACGCGCTTCAGCTACGACCCGGCGCAGCCGCAGCTTGACCGCTTTGAAATCGACCTGCTGCAAGGCGGCTTTGTCAGCACGCCGGGCGCGCTGGGCAAGCGCAGCCCCCAGGCGAGCCTGATCAAAACCTCCAAGGGCGACCTGCAAGGCGCGGGAACCCTCAACGTGATGGTTCAACCATGAAAAATTTCCTTTTTCTGATCACTCTATTGCCGGCATTCGTTGCGCCAGCCGCGGCCCAGGCATTCATTCCTGCAATGCCCACGGCTCAAGCCCCAAGGGCTCCGGGTCTGTATGTGCAAGTCATCGACGGCCTTATCCATCTGAGCAACCCCGCGGGCACACAGAGCTTTTCGGCAGGGCAGTTCGGCTTCACGCCAAACGTCAGCCAGCCACCGGTATTGGTGCCAAAAAATCCCGGCCTGCTGTTCACGCCGCCACCTGCTTTCATGTCCGCTTCGGCAGGATCGACGTCTTCCGGGCCGGCCAAATCCTCTACCGTGGATTGCGAAGTCCGCTGAGCCTGCAGCGGCCCGGGCCTGCGCGGTGATTGCCCACAGATTGCAAGGGCAGCGCTGGTGCGTGCCCGCAAGCAGGGCGGGCAGGGCGCGAACAATGAGTTGCCGCACCTGACGATGCTTGTCGAGCAAAAGCCAGTCGGCATAGATGCAAGGCTGTCTGCTGGTCCTGTGTCAGGTGCTGGCGCAGGCATTCGCGAAAGAGCCGCTGCGCACAGAGGCGCTGCAAGTGGGCAGCACGTGCCGCGCAGGCGGGCTGTGTTTCAAGGAAAATCCCCAGGTCTTGTCTGCGCGTCATTGCTCAGCGCGGCACGAAGTCAATGCCGGTACGGCGCACGAGTTCCTCGTAGGTGATGGGCGCGCTGACCTTGCGCAGGGGTTCATTGGCTTGCCAGTGGGCCCAGCTCCTGCCATTGCTCGGGTCGTATACCAGCTTGTAGAAATACTGCGGCACCTGAACACTGTTTGCTCCAATGGCATGTGGCGCCTGTGAATATACCGGCCCCGTGAACACATAGACGCCCCCCTGCGCACGCTGCACATATCTGCGCGTGTCTTGCTCGATGTCGTTCCAGGCGCCGTTGTTGAGTTCAACATCCTGCGGCGCCATGTTTGCCAGACTGAAGCTCTGGGCCTTGCCCTCGACGGAGCCCATGTCTCCCGCCGGGGCCATGTGACCGCGCGAATAGCCCGAATTGCGATAGTCGTCGACTTCCGCGCGCTCTTCGCTGGGCAGACGGGCTTCGGCATAGAAGTGGTCGCGGCGCTGCAGCTTGCGACCCTGCTGAAGAATGGATCTGTCCAGATGCTCGGCAACGAACACCGGCGTCTTCGTCTGCCCGCTGTGCAGCACGGCAAAGCTGTCAAAGCACAGTTCGCGCTGCAGCGGTGCCTTGGGAACGATCGGCGGCAGGCCGGCAGGAAAGAAATGCTTGCATTGCGAAAACTCGGTGGCCACGCGTTCGACGTCCGGGCCAGGCATATGCGGGTTGGAGAAAGCGTGCAGCGCCAGAAATGTCAGGGTCAGCAAGATCCAGGAACGTTTTTGTGTGCCCGGCAGGGCCATTTTTTCAGGCATAGAACTCCTTGGTGAAGGACAGGGCTGAGGGATTGCAGCCTCACTGTGCATTCACGCGCTTCAAAGCCAAGCCGGGCAGAGGAGGCGCCGGCTGTAGGAGTCGGGTTGGCCGGCGGTGCGCTTCCCACTGGCATGCTTTGCTTCACGACCCCGGGCAAGTCTAGATGGCCCCGTGCCGGCACGGCAGCGCGGTGGGGCTATATCCAAATATCGATACGGTGCAGATTTTCATGGCGGTGGAATATCTTGCAAATGACGGAGAAAATATTCTTGTGGGTTTTGAGCTTTTTTTTTGAAAATCCTGGAGTCATTTTTTTTCAACGGTCTGTATTGGATTTTTTTTGAGAAATATGTTTTTTAATGTCGCATAGCTGTTTGTCGCGGTCTCTTGTGAAGTGTTTTTTGATATTTGCCCGGATCACTCTTTATTACAGTAATTTAATTATTGTTAATGTTGCCGTAATAATGTTATCTAATAAAATCTTTCTTTTAAAAAAACACAAAATTTACATCGATTATCACTTTTTTGCCTCTCTGTCTATAGGGCATAATCCCGATCTTTCGCGCTTTGTGTCGACCGGTTGTGAGTACCCACTGCGTCGTCGTCAGCTTCTCCTGTTCTGCATTCCGTCTTGATGAAACTTCCCCTTTTTCGAACCACCGCATGCCAGCGCGCTTGCATGGCCTTGTTCGCGGCTTTGCATCCAGGACAAGGCCGGTGAGCCAGGTGCAGCTGCCCATGGGGTCTTTTCGGTCGGCCCTGGCGGTGTGGAAAGCGCTGTTCCTGCGTGAGATGGTGGTGCGCATGTTTGGCTCCCGCCTTGCCTGGGTATGGCTTGTGGCCGAGCCCGTGGTCAACGTGCTGTGGCTGATCCTCATTTTTGCCGTGGTTCGCATCCGCCACATCGGCGGCATTGAAACCGCGCTGTGGATTGCAATTGGCATGCTGGTGTTCATGACCTTCCGCCGCACGCTGGCGCAGGTGCAAAACGGTGTCAGTGCCAACAGCGCGCTTTTTGCCTACCGCCAGGTGCGGCCCGCGGACGTCGTGCTGGCCCGCGCTGTGGTGGAAGGGCTCAGCATGCTGGTGATCAGCGCGATGGTGTTCGTTGTGGGCACCGTCTTCGGCTGGATGTCCTGGCCGCAAAGCATTCTCGAAGTGCTGGAGGCATTCACCCTGGCATGGCTGTGCGGCCTGGGCCTGGGCATGATCTTTGCCGTCCTGATCAAGCTGGTGCCCGAGATGGAGCGCATCATCAACTTCGTCATGATGCCGTTGATGATGGTGTCCGGCGTGGTCTTTCCCCTGTCGCTGGTGCAGCCGCCGTATCTTGACTGGCTGCTGATCAATCCGCTGGCGCATGCCATCGAGGCGGCACGTGTCGGCTTTGCACCCTACTACCATGCGGTGACGGGGCTCGATCTCGGCTATGCCTATGCCTGTGCTCTGGTGCTCGTCTTCACGGGCCTGGCGCTGTTCCGTCGCTACAACGAACGGTTGGTGACGCAATGATTGAAGTGTCGGATGTACACAAGCGCTACCACACCGATCACGGCATGGGCCCCTGGGTGTTGAAAGGCGTCAACCTCACGATTCCCACGGGCTGCAGCGTGGGGCTGGTCGGAGGCAATGGCGCCGGCAAGTCCACGCTGCTGCGCATTGTGGGCGGCGTCGACTACCCCACAAAAGGCGCGGTGCGCAGGCATGTCAAGGTCTCCTGGCCGATGGGCTTCGGCGGGGGATTGCAGGGCAGCATGACAGGTCGGCAAAACACCAAGTTCGTGGCGCGCATCCACGGCATGGAGCATGACATTCCACGCATCCTGCAGCGGGTGCAGGAGTTCGCCGAAATCGGCGCGGCTTTCGAGGAACCGATCAAGACCTACTCCTCGGGCATGAAGTCGCGGCTGCAGTTTGCCCTGTCGCTGGCGTTCGACTTCGATGTCTATATCTCCGACGAAGTGACGGCGACGGGTGACCGCGCCTTCCAGGCCAAGGCCGCGAAGGCTTTCAAGGACATGGTGGGCAAGGCCAGCATCATCATGGTTTCGCACAGCGAAGGCACGCTGCGGGATTTTTGCCAGGCAGGCATCTGGCTGCACCAGGGCCAGGCGCACTGGTTTGACCGGATCGACGACGCCTTGCGCGCCTACAACGACAGTACCTCTCTCTCCAGTTCATGACCATGGCTTTTCCTTTTCAACGCAGCGTTCACTGGTTGCGACGCTCCCCCTTGCGCGGCCTGACGGCCGTGGCCTGTGTCTGCAGCGCCGTCTACTGGCTGGGCCTTGCATCCGATCGCTATGTATCGGAGTCGCGCCTGATCATCCAGAGCACCAGCTTGCACAGCGGATCCTCGCTGGACCTGGGGAGTCTGATCTCCGGTGCTTCCGGAGGCAATCGCGCAGACCAGCTGCTGCTGCGCGAACATCTTCGCTCCCCCGACATGGCAGAGCAGCTCGACGCCAAGCTGGGCCTGCGCGCCCATTTCGGCGCGGAAGGCGACTGGTTGTCGCGACTTTGGGACGGCGAGCAGGCCAGCCGGGAGGACTTCAGCGCCTACTATCTGCGCCGTGTCCAGATCGAGTACGACGAGTTTGCCGGCGTCTTGGTGGTGAAGGCCCAGGCATACAAACCCGAGGTGGCGCAGCAGATCAACCAGGCTCTGGTACTGGAGGGCGAGCGCTTCATGAACCGCATGGCCCATGCGATTGCCAAGGATCAGGTGACTTTTCTGGAAGGGCAAGTGGAAACACTGAACACCAAAGTACAGAGCAGCCGACAGGCTTTGCTTGACTTTCAGGAAAAGAAAGGTTTGATTTCACCGGAGGCCGCGGCGCAGGTCATAGGCACCATTGTCGCCAGCCTGCAAGGCCAGCTTGCCGATCTGCAGGCGCAGCGCGGCGCATTGCAGGCCTATCTGGTCAAGGACCACGCGAATATTGTGCTGCTGGATCAGCGCATTGCGGCCATTGAAAAGCAGATGGCGCAGGAGCAGGCAAAGCTCGCGGCCCCCGGAGGCAAGACGCTCAATCGCACTGCGGAAGCCTTTGCCCAGCTCGAGCTGCAATCCCGATTTGCGCTCGATATGTACAAGACTGCACTCACGGCGCTGGAGCAGGGCCGGCTTGAAGCCACGCGCACGCTCAAGAAAGTCTCGGTTCTGCAGCAGCCCAACCTGCCTCAGGACGCCACCGAGCCGCGGCGGCTGTACACCGCCGCTGTCTGGATCATTGTCATTTTGCTGCTTGCCGGCGTGACCCACCTTTTGCAAGCCATCGTGCGCGATCACAAGGACTGAGGTCCTTGGCGCGCACATTTTCTTCGCGCTGCCTGGCTCCGAACTCGTGCCTGCAGGCCCCGGCCGGTGGTTGTGCCAGCGCAACCTGAGCCCTTGCAGGGGCTGTCCCGCAGCACCGCTGCGCACTCCGAGATTCGCTCACGCCGCTCAATATTGATTGCTCCTCATGAAGACAAGCCCAATACCCCAAGAACTGTATTTGCGTCCTCCGGCAGATCGCTTGCGCGCAGTCGCTGCATTGGCGATGCTCGCAGGAATCCTGAACCCCGCCTGGGCACAATATGACCTGAACACCGCTCTCGGCCTGGGCGCACCCGTCCCGGCAGCGGCATCGGCCGGCGTTACGGCCAAGAAGAATGCCGCAGCCCGCGAAGGCCAGGGCGCGGCCGTCAATCCGCAACCTCCGACGGCCATTGCGGCGCAAAGCCAGGACCAGCTCAACAATCAGTCCAGCGATGTGTTCGGCGCGCAGCTGTTCACGGGAGCATTCAGCCAGCCCGGGGCGACCCAGTTCAATCCTGACTACGCCATCAGCATTGGTGACCAGATCCAGGTGCGGCTGTGGGGTGCATTTACGCTGGAGGAAGCGCTCACGGTGGATCCGAAAGGCAATATCTTCCTGCCCCACGCCGGCCCGGTGAAGCTGCAAGGCGTGCGCAATCAGGATCTGCAGACCGTGGTGGAGAACGCGGTGCGCAGAACCTTTCGCAACAACGTCAGCAGCTACGCGAGCTTGGCCGCAGCCCAGCCCGTACGTGTATTTGTCGGTGGCAATGTGAACCGTCCAGGCCTGTACAACGGCACCAGCATGGACAGCGTCTTGCGCTACCTCGACATGGCTGGCGGTGTGGACCCCGAGCGCGGCTCGTACTTGCAGGTCAACATCAAGCGCGGCCAGACCACGAAGGCGGTGGTCAACCTCTACGACTTTCTGCTCAGCGGCACCATGCCCATGGTGCAACTGGCCGATGGCGACGTGATCTTCGTGCCGCCGCACGCCAAGCGCGTGCAGGTCAAGGGACTTGTGGCGAATGCCAAGCGTTTTGAATTCAACGCCGGCACGCAGACGGTGGCGCAGTTGATGGAGCTGGCGAAACCCACCGCCACTGCCACGCATGTGCGCGTGGTGCGCAATACCGGCAGCATACGCAATGCCGAGTATTACCCGCTTGCCGAAGCATCAATGGTCACGCTGGCCGACGGCGATGAACTGGAGTTCACCGCCGACAAGAAGCCCGGAACCATCACCGTGCGCGTGGAAGGCGAGCACAACAGCGCGCAGGAATATGTGCTGCCCTACGGCACGCGCATGGGCGCGCTCATGCAGCAGATCGCCCCCACGCCCGACGCCGACACGCAAAGCGTCCAGCTCTTTCGTGAAAGCGTGAAGCAACGCCAGAAGGAAATGCTGGCCACCAGCCTGCACAACCTCGAAATGTCCTTGCTCACGGCGCGCAGCGGCAGCAGCGACGAGGCACGACTGCGCAAGGAAGAAGCCGAGTTGAGCCTGCAATGGGTGGAACGCGCCAAGAAGGTCGATCCCATCGGCCAGGTACAGATCTCCCAAGCCAGCCAGCGCGACGCCATGCTGCTGGAAAACGGCGACGTGATCCGTATTCCGCGCAAGGACGACCTGGTGCTGGTGAGCGGTGAAGTCCTGTTTCCGAATGCCGTGGCTTTTGAAGGCAATCTGAGTCTGCAGGATTACATCAACCGTGCGGGTGGATTCACGCAAATGGCGGATAACGCTCGGGTAGTGGTTGCGCGGCGGGACGGATCATTTGAACAGGTCGAAACCAAGCGGCTGTTTGCAAATGCCGATGTCCACGCGGGTGACCAGATTTTGGTGCTGCCAAAGATGGATGAGAAAAAGCGCCAGTTCTGGAAAGACATGACGCAGATCATGTATCAAATTGCCGTCAGTGCTAAGGTTGTTTTTGGGTTGTGATTATGATGAAAAATAAAGTTAAAACCATTCTTTTTTTCTTCGATCCCTGGGTGGAGATGTCGTCTGATTTTCGATATGGCGATTTCTTGCATACGTTGGAATCTCAGATTGCACCCCTGATTCAGGAATTTTCGGAAATTCGTGTTGCGTGCATGGTTTCCGACAACTTTCTGCAGGTTATTCGTGCACGGGATACAAGGATTCCGGAGGGCATGGAGTTCATTGAGTTACCGTATACCAGACTGTGGCAAGTGTATGGGTCGTATCTTGATGCTTCTGTTGATTTTCTTGCAGAGATCCATGACGCCGAGAAAATGCAGGAACTGGTCGATATCGTGAAGACCGCAGCCGGTGATTTCATTCCAGACGTGATCTTGATGCATGAATCCCATGCGCCGTATCTGGACCTTGCCTGGCCCGAGTCCATGACGTTGCATGGGATGTTTGGAGTGACGCACCGAGCACCTTTTCCTCGCACGAATTTCAAGGACCCTCACGGCCTGTATTCCAAATCGTCACTTAATGTTTTCTACAAGGACATCATTGACTCTGTAGACGTTGACGAGGAAGATCGTGCACTGATCGGCAAGATCCGGAGTTGGTATGCGGCACAGATCCTGCCGCATGATCCTGTGTGGCGTCATGTGGAGCTTATCCGCCACAAATTCGACAAACTGGTGCTGCTGCCATTGCAAGTAGACAACTACTTTGCATTCAATGGTTGCTCGGCATACAAAAATCAGTTGGACTTCCTGCAGGATGTATTTGCAAAATTGCCCCGTAACTGGGGAGTAATTGTCACGACACACGGGGAATATGCATCATCGCTGGATAAATACCTGCAAAACAACCTGCGCAAAGAGCATCAGAACTACGTGTTCTTTGATGAGTTGCTGCGGGTTCCGACGTTGTCATCATGCTTGCTGGCACATGTCGACTGCGTGGTGAGCGTCTCCAGTTCGATTGCGTTGCAGGCGGCGGTGATCTACGACATACCCGTGATTGCAGCGGGAAAATCTCACATCAATTGCGTGGCGACCTGCGATCTCGATAATGCCGCCGACGTTTTTGATATTCATGATTTTTCTGCCGATGCGGCCGAAAATCGCCTGAAGGTGGTGAAATTCATTCTGTCGAGATATACCTTGTTCACCGATGAGCAGGTTTCGTCGCCTCATTGGCTGATAAATTACATCACCAAGCTGATATCGCTCAAAGACAGCGGTGCCAAGGGTTTGGAATTTTTCGCGCAGCGCGAACTGAAGGATTTTTACGTTTCGCTGAAGGGATCATCCCAGTGGCGCGCATGGGATCGCATGCTGCAGAAGCTGGGAGTGCAGAAATGCCCTCATCCCGTGCTTGCGCGCATACCTTTCTACGATGCGGTGTCCTGGGATATGTTTGACACGCTTGTCGATCGCCCATTTGTGGAACCGCACGAGCTTTTTCAGCTCATGGAGCGTCCGGTGCGCAAGTACCTGCGCAATATTTACTTCCCCTATCATCACCTGCGGCGCGAGGCCGAACGCCGGGCGCGCCAGGAACACGGCAACCGGGTGGAAGTGACACTGAAAGAAATCTATGAGATGTTTGGGAATATTTCTGGATTAGGCGTCGAAAAAGTCGAATACATCAAAAATCTCGAGTTGGTTTATGAGCGTCAAATTATAAGGCCGCGTGCTGATATAGCGCAAACCTGGCGCCTGGCCAAGGTTTTTGGAAAACATCGGTCTGTCATTACCGACATCTATTTGGAGCAGGATTTTATTGAGGAGTCGCTTCGGAACTGTGGTTACGATGGATGGGACGAGTTGTTCGTATCTTCTGAATGGCGCACACGCAAGGATGATGGCACGATCTATCCGTCCTACATTGAAGCGGTTTCCCTAAAATTCGATCAACGCCCCAAATTTCTGCACATCGGAGATAACCCGCGGGCCGATCGCGATATGGCGACACCGTACGGAATAGATTCCGTTGTGATCCCCAAGTCCATGGATGTACTCAAATCCTCTGGTGTGGGGAGTGCGCAGCAGCAGGCTTTGCGGCAAAGGAGTTGTGATACCAGCGTGGTTCTGGGGTTGCAGGCGTCTCGTCGATTTTCGCGCTCGCAGATTTTTACTAAAAATTCGTCTTGGTCGGAAGATGACCTTTTCAATATAGGATATTCTGTGTTTGGGCCCATGATTGTGGGTTATACACAATGGCTAATTCGTCGTTTGAAGGCTGGCAATATTGACAAGGCGTATTTTCTGGCGCGTGATGGATATCTCATCATGAAAGCCTATGAGCGTTTTGAAAAGATCTTTGAGGATCTGCCTGCATCAGGTTATTTGCTTTGCTCGCGTCGAAGTGTAATGGTCTCCGGAATTCAGTGCAAGGAAGATATCCAGGAGATTGCCACTCTCAATTTTGGGGTAATGGAAGTGCGTGATTTCTTAAGGTCGCGCTTCGGTGTGGATTATGATGAGATTTCTCATGGCATTCTGCGAAAATATGGCTTCAGCAAGAGTGGAGCGACAAAGATACGCTTTCCTCAGGATCTTCCTGTAGCCATCCATTTTTGCAATGATATCTCCGATCTGATTTATGCCAAGGCAAGGCAGGAGCGCGGGCCGTATCTCGAATACCTGAAAGGCATTGGTTTCTTTGAGGCGGAGAATCCTGCGTTCGTGGATATTGGCTACAGTGGTACGATGCAGCGCAAGATTGAAATAACCGCAGGGAAAAGTGTTAGTGGTTTCTATATGTTCACGCATAACTATGTGCTGGATTATTTTTCTGACAAGGGATTTGAGGCTTGGATTGCCGAGTACGATAGCCAGCGTTCTTGTTATCGTCATGTGTTTAATGATTATATTCCTCTGCTGGAATCATTTTTGAGTTCCGAGGCTGGCAGCTTTGTTTCAATAAATCCTGATCAGAGTGTCAACTATCTATACGCTTCCAATGAAAGTGATCGCTGTGCATTCATTCGACAGGCGCATGCTGGAGTATTGGCATATGTGGATGACTTTATTGATCGTTTCGGCAGCTTCGCTCTCGATACGGAAATATCCACCGAGGTAAGCATCAAGCCCATGGAGTTCTTTGGTGCTCGGCCCAGCTTTGAGGACGTGCATGCGATACGAGGGGTGGTGTTGGAGAATATGTTTGCCGGCGCCGAGTTTGACCTCATTGCAAATCCTGTTGGCTATGTGGATGCAAACAATAAAATCAGCGAAAAGAATATTGAGGCGCTTGTTTCGCGTTCGAAATGGAAAACTGCTGCGCGCATTTACTATTTGGCTCTAAATGCGAAAATCGATGAAGAAAATGTCGCCCGCGCACAGAAAGTTCCCGGAAGGAACAAGCCAGAGGCCGCAGCATCGACCAGTAGGTCCGTGGTGATTGTGGATTCCGTGCAGCTTAGCAGCCAAGAGAGACTGCGTCGTAAATTTGAGCGTGACCCCAAGAGATTCTTTCTTGACTCCAAGTCGCCTATTGCACGCGGTATTGGGCACCTTTACCGTTTTCCGGGTGTTGCACGGCAAAGTGATGCCGTGATACGACGGATCAAAGGCTGGAATTGATTGTCCTTGTTATTTTTTAGGTTGCTCAATGTTTAATTTTGAAAAGCTTAGGAACGAGAATCAATTTTTCTTGTTTGGGGGCGTCAATGTGCTGGAAGGCAAGGATTTTGCATTGAAATGTGCGGAACACTTTGTGAAGGTCACGACCAAGCTCCGCATTCCGTATGTTTTCAAGGCCAGCTTCGATAAGGCCAACCGCTCATCCATCCATTCATACCGAGGTCCAGGCCTTGATGAAGGGCTAAGAATCTTTGAAGCCGTGAGGAAGGAGTTCGGCGTTCCCGTTATCACCGATGTGCACGAGACGTGGCAGGCAGCCCCCGTTGCCGAAGTAGTGGATGTACTGCAACTGCCGGCATTTCTGGCGCGACAGACCGATCTAGTGGTCGCCTTAGCAAAAACCGGAAAACCAATCAACATCAAGAAACCTCAATTTCTGAGCCCTTCGCAAGTCTCCAATATCGTGGAAAAATTCCTTGAGGCGGGTAACGATCAATTGATGCTGTGCGACCGCGGAACCTGCTTTGGTTATGACAATCTGGTGGTCGATATGCTGGGCTTCGGCGTAATGAAAAAGGCAACCAACAATTTGCCCATCATTTTTGATGTGACGCATGCCCTGCAGCAGCGTGACCCTTTGGCGGGTACATCTGGTGGGCGCCGCCAGCAAATTGTGGATCTTGCACGCGCTGGCATGGCCACTGGATTGGCGGGACTTTTTCTCGAGGCCCACCCTGATCCTGTCAATGCCAAGTGCGACGGTCCCAGCGCTTTGCCCCTGGATAAATTGGAACCTTTCCTGATCCAGATAAAGGCGGTGGACGATCTTGTGAAGTCGTTTGAACCCTTGGTCATTGACTGACCTTGGGTTCAGGATATGACGTTGATGCAATGGTGAAATGAAGGGCTGGAGAAGCGATAGAAATGACGGTAAAAATGCAAAGCTCCGGTGACGCACTGGCAATGGGACTCGAAACTCTGGATATTGAAATTGAAGCCCTGCAGCGCATGCGCTCGCGCATGGGTGCAAGCTTCAATGCAGCGGTGGAGATCGTATTGGCCATGCAAGGTCGCCTGGTCATTGTTGGCATGGGCAAGTCGGGAATCATCGGTCAGAAGATTGCCGCGACATTGGCTTCCACCGGCACGCCTTCATTTTTCGTACACCCCGGCGAGGCATTTCATGGCGATCTTGGGATGATCAAGCCGGTTGATGCATTGCTGCTGATCTCCAACTCAGGTGAAACAGAAGAGGTGTTGCGCATACTGCCGTTTTTGCAGCACCAAAAGAATAGAATAATTTCTCTGACCGGCAAGCTTGATTCCACACTGGCGCGCCATTCCCACGTGGTTTTGGATATTGGTGTGAAGCGCGAGGCGTGCAAGAACAATCTTGCGCCTACAAGTTCTACCACCAATGCTTTGGTGATGGGGGATGCGCTGGCAGTAGCGCTTACCGTGAAACGTGATTTTCAGCCTGAAGATTTTGCACGCTTTCATCCAGGTGGTAGCTTGGGACGGAAACTGCTGACACGGGTCAGTGATGTAATGCAAAAAGGATCATTGCCGGTTTGTACGCCGGATTCGTCCTTTCGCGATGTAGTGAACGCAATTGCCTGTGGTCGCCTGGGTTTGACGCTGGTGATGGTGCAGCAGGAACTGCGAGGAATCATTACGGACGGTGATTTACGCCGGGCGTTTGAAATGCAGGAGGATACAAGGCGCTTGCGTGCGGTTGACATGATGTCTTCCAATCCATTGACGATTGCTCCAGATATGAGGTTTTCCGAGGCGCAAGCATATATGCTGGAGAAAAAGGTCAGCGCTTTGATCGTGAAAGTGGCGGAAGGTGCGGTGGTGGGAATACTCCAGATTTACGGCCTGAAGCCGGAATTGGCATTGGTCTGATATGCGCCTTGGAATTCTGTCTTCAGGGATTACCAGGATCCCTTTTCTCTCTTCTTTTGTCGAAGCGGATGTGCGCAGGCTGCGACGCTGGTTCTGCGCGGATGTCGACGCGGTCGCAGGCTGGGGACAGCGCCCCAGCACGCGCAAAGCCGTGGCTTATGCCGGCAAGCACGGCTTGCCCTATGTAGCGCTTGAGGATGGATTTCTGCGTTCGTTTGGCACGGGCGAGCATTTTCCGCCGATCTCACTGGTGTGGGACGATGAAGGCATCTATTACGACTGCTCCAAGGCAAGTGCGTTGGAAGGATTGCTTAACGAGGCGCAAGATCTGCTTTCGTGCGCGGCCGCCGCACGCGCGCAATTGATGGGCAGTTCGCTGAGCAAGTACAACCATGCACCGCCTCTCGCCGACGATGCGCTTCGCACGCAAGATGGCGTGCGGATACTGGTGATCGACCAGACCGCGGGGGATATGAGCGTGGCGCTGGGAGGGGCCGATGGCCATACCTTTCAAAGGATGCTGGCTGCTGCAAGAGCGGAGCATCCCGAGGCAACTGTCTATGTGAAAACCCACCCTGAGGTGGCTTCGGGCCGCAAAGGTGGCTACCTGACTGCGGTTGCGGACGATGCCAAGACCGTGGTACTGCGCGACGCGGTGAATCCGCTGAGCCTCATAAGGCATATGGATAGGGTGTATGTGGTGACCTCCACCATGGGGTTCGAAGCACTGCTGGCCGGCAAGCCGGTCAGCTGTTTTGGCGTGCCCTGGTACGCAGGCTGGGGCGTGACCGACGACCGGCAGGGCGCGCATCCGGCGATCGCCAGGCGCGCGCGCGCGCGCTCGGTGGACGAGTTGTTTGCTGCGGCATACGTGCGATACACGCGTTACCTGAACCCCGAGACGCGCCAGCGCGGCAGCATCCGGGATGCCATACGCTGGCTTGAGCTCCAGCGTGAAGTGGCGGGGCGCTTTCCTGCGCGGATGATCTGCGTAGGCTTTCGGCGCTGGAAAGCCGCCAATCTGCAGCCCATGCTTTCGCTGTTTCCTGGCAAGGTGTTGTTCGTGAAGAATGCCCAGGCCGCAGCCGCACTCCAGCCTCGTGATTCGGATTGCCTGGTCTGCTGGGGGCTGGTGCCGCCGCCGGGCGTGGAGCAACTGGCAAGTGAACAGGGCATACGTCTGCTGCGCATGGAGGACGGCTTCGTGCGCTCTGTCGGTCTGGGCTCAGACCTCATTCCGCCGCAGTCTTTTGTGCTGGATGCCAAGGGCCTTTACTTCGACCCGGCGCGTGCGTCCGAGCTAGAAGACATGCTCAATTACCGGCAGTTCACGGCACAGGACCTGGAGCGCGCCGCCAAGGTACGCGCAACCATTGTTGTGCATGGTGTGACCAAATACAACCTGGAAGCCGTTGCACCTGTGCAGTGGCCGGGCCTGGCCGCAAGCCAGCAGGTGGTGTTGGTTCCTGGGCAGGTGGAAGACGATGCATCCATTCGCTTTGGCTGTGACACGGTCAATGGCGTACACACCAATCTAGGTCTTCTGCAGGCCGCGCGCGCCGCTTATCCGCAGGCCTTCATTGTCTACAAGCCGCACCCCGATGTGAGCAGCGGCAATCGCCGCGGCAAGGTCGCGCTCGAGCGCGCGCGGCAATGGGCCGATCATGTAGAGCTGCAGTCTTCGGTTGTCAGTTGCATCGATGCCTGCGAGGTGGTGGTGACCATGACCTCGCTGACGGGTTTCGATGCCTTGCTGCGCGGCAAGACCGTGGTGGTGCATGGACGGCCGTTCTACGCGGGCTGGGGTCTGACTGAAGACATGTTGGCCATGACGCGCCGCGAGCGGTCGCTGACGCTGGATGCGCTGGTCGCCGGCGCGCTGCTGCACTATCCGCTGTACTGGGACCCCGTGCTCAAGGGCTACACAACCTGCGAGGCGGTGCTGCAACGCCTGATCGAAGAGCGCACGCTCAGGCAGGCCAGAGGCAATCTGACGCAAATGAAACTGGGCATCGCAGCCAGGCAGATCCGCAAGATTCGCGCGCTGCTGCGATCGCTGCGGTATGCATCTTCCGCAAAAGCTCGGCCGGTGGCGGGCAAAGGTCCAGGCAGTCGCCCGCCCGGCGTTGGGGGAAGGGCATGACTGCCGTGGGTTCATCGTTTACCGGTAAGCGCGTCTTGCTGCTGCAAGGTCCTGTTGGGCCATTTTTCAACAACCTTGCAAAGGATTTGCGCCGCGCGGGCGCCGAAGTCTTCAAGGTCAACTTCAATGCGGGCGACTGGCTGTTCTATCCTCGCAACGCCCATGGTTTCAAGGGCACTCTGCAGGAGTGGCAGCTTGAGCTGCCCGAGTTCCTGCAACGCCACCGCATTGACGCCGTGCTGTTGTTTGGTGACTGCCGCCCCATTCATGCCGGCGTACGGGCAGTGGCGCAAGACATGGGTGTCGCGGTAGGTGTTTTCGAAGAGGGCTATCTGCGCCCTGACTACGTGACGTTCGAGCCGATCGGCGTCAATGGCCACTCGGTGTTTCACGAGGATCTTGCTGAATGGCTCAAGCACCAGGCCAAGCTCGAGGCGCCGGCTGCGGCCAATGTGGCCGAGCCCATTCCGGCGGAGAACGCCGATGTGCAGTCGTGCCAGCTCGCCGTGTCAAGAATGCCGCCGCACCAGCCCGTGGGAAACAGTTATTGGAATGCCGCGCGCTGGGGCATGCTTTACTTTTTCGCCTCCTGGGCCGGTTATCTGTTCTGGAACAACGCGCTGCACCACAGGCCATTGACGATCTGGGATGGGCTCTGGTGGCTGCTGTCGTTTGCGCGCAAGGCCTATTTCAGGTGGACGGAAAAGGGTCGGCAGGAGATGCTCGAGGGCGCGTTGCGCAAGAAGTTCTTTCTGGTCCCGCTGCAGGTCCACAACGACGCCCAGATCACCGTGCATTCCGGCTATGAGTCGGTGTGCGGATTCATCGACCATGTGATGCGCTCGTTCGCGGGCGCGGTGCTGCGGGAAAACCAGCCCGACAAGCAATTGCCTTTGAATGCCCAGTCGGTACAGGGCGATGTGCTGGTGTTCAAGCACCACCCCATGGACCGCGGCCACCGCAATTACAGCAAGGCCGTGCGCCTGTTGACCAAGCGCCATGGATTGCAGGGACGGGTGTTCTACATTCATGACCAGCATCTGCCCAGCCTGCTCAAGGCCTGCAAGGGCGTGGTGCTGGTCAACAGCACGACGGGGCTGTCGGCTGTGGGCCATGGCGCGCCGGTAAAGGTCTGCGGCTCGGCGCTTTACGACGTACCGGGCATTACGTACCAGGGGCGCTTGAACGATTTCTGGTTCGAAGCGCAAAGCGCGCTTCCCAGCGCGCAGACGCTGCAGCGCTTCAAGGCAGCGCTGGTGACGCGAACACAGCTCAACGGCAGCTTCTACCGCAAGCTGCCCGATGTCGCGTGGCAATGCGGCGTGGGGCTGCATGGCCTGATGGCGCAGCGGCTATGGCCCCAGTAGCTTGGCGTGGCCCTGCCTGCGGAATGCCCTGCGGCGGTTTGCACTTCGGCCAATGCGGCGGTGTACGGGGTGGAGTCGACGCTTCACCCGCCGCCGGTGTGTGGCGCCAAGGACGAAGACGGCACATGCAAGGTCTCAACGCTGTGAGCACCGATGACGCACTGCCGGGAGCACCTTCCCATAGACTTGTGGTGTTCGTGGGCGGCTTCGACCCGCGGGGTGCGCGCCATTACTACCGCTTGTTTGCCGAGCATGCCGCTTTGCAGGGCAAGGTGGATGCTGTGGAGTATGCGGTCGGCCCGCGCCGCCCGCTGGATGTGGGCACCGGGCAAGGCGCCCATCGCCATGCGCAGTGGTCGTTCAGCGCACAAGAGGGCGGCGGCGACTACGTTTTTTTCGACTGGAGCGACGAGGTGCGCGCGCAGTGGCCGCGCTCCTGGTGGCGGGTGGCAGGCCAAGCCTGCGTGACCTATGGAAAGGCGCTCAAGGATTGGCGTGTGCTGCGGCCGGTGTGTCAGCAGACCCCGCACACTTTGCTGGCGTTTGCCTACCCGTTGCTTTTCATCTGCTTGGCATTGGCCGCGGCCATCGGCGGCTTTGTGCTGGGTTGGCACTGGAGCGACAGCTTGCCGTCATGGAGCCGCTGGATGCCGCCGGTGGCGCTTGCTGCGGCACTGCTGTGGGCTACGGCGGCACTCGACAAGCGGCTGCACGTGAGTTGGCTGCTGAGAATTTTCAACTTTGCCAGCGACAGCAAGCAGTTGCACTCCCCGGTGCTTGCACAGCGCACGCTGGCGATGGCAGAGTGGATCCAGGTCCAGGCGGCGCGCCGGCCCGGTCTCGAAGTGGTGGTGCTGGGATTCAGCGTGGGCAGTGTGCAGGCGCTGCATCTTGTCGATGCCTTGCGCCAGCGACTGGGTGGGCAGCAGACCGCAGCCGAGGCAGCGCCTGCCGCGGTGACGCTGCTGACCCTGGGCAACTGCATTCCACTGTTCACCCTGGCAGCCAATGCGCATGCCTTGCGCGCCACCTTGCACGATGTCGCGGCCGACCCGCGTGTCTATTGGGCCGATGTTTCATCGCCCGGCGACAGCGTGAGCTTCGGCATGTGCGAGCTGATGTCCGTGGCAATGCGCGGCGCGCCGCCCCAGCATTACGTCAACCCGCGTCACATGTGCAGCCCGCGCTTTCACAAGCTGTTCAATGCGCAGGCTTACCGGCGGTTGCGGCGCAATAAAATGCGCATGCATTTCCAATACCTGATGGCTGCGGAAAAGCGTGGTGCGTACAATTTTTTTGCCATGCTCACAGCGCCTGGCGCTGTACGCGTATTTGTTGAGAAGTATCTGGTCCGATGAGTCTTTTTTGTCCCGTGTATCCCAAGCCCCGGCCTGAAAAAGCCTCCAAGCTCAGTCTCTTCTGGCATGCACGCCGCTCCTGGATGGACGCGCTGTACGAGCGCAGCTACACCATGCAGATGGGCGAAGTGCATCTGCCGGGAGTGGATCTGTACATGCTCAATGACGTCAAGGAAGTCAAGCGTGTGATGCAGGGCGAGGCGCAGTCCTTTCCCAAAAGCCATTTGCTGCATGAATCGCTGGCCCCCTTGCTGGGCGACAGCATCTTCACCACCAATGGAGCGCAGTGGCAGCGTCAGCGCAGCATGATGAACCCGGCGTTCGAGCAGGCGCGCCTGCAGGTGGCTTTTCCGCGCATGCTGGGCGCGGTCGAAGCCATGCTCGATCGCTTGGATGCGCTCAAGAGCGACCAGCCCTATGACATCGAGATCGAGATGACGCATGTCACGGCCGACATCATTTTCCGCACCATCTTTTCCGAGCCGATGCAGGGCCCGGATGCGCACCGCGTGTTTGACGCATTTGCGCGCTACCAGGCCATGGCCCCCAAGCTGATGCTGCCGGCGCTGTTCGGCGTGCGCTGGCTCAGGACACGCTGGCTGCAGTGGCGCAGCAACCAGGCGGCCAAGGAAATCCGCAGCTTGCTGCAGGCCATGATACTGCCGCGTTATGAGGCCCACCAGCGCGGCGAGCCAGACGCGCAGGAAGACATTCTGGCGGCGTTCATGCGCGCCAGGGATGCAACGACGGGCGCGCCCTTTTCGTTCGAGGAACTGGTCAACCAGGTGGCCATGCTGTTCCTGGCCGGTCACGAGACTTCGGCCAGCGCACTCACCTGGGCCAGCTACCTGCTGGCCAAGTCGCCCGAAATCCAGCAACGCGCCCATGCGCAGGTGTGCGCAGCCCTGGGCGAGCGAGCGCCGCAGCAGGCGGACATGAAAAGCCTGCCCCTGGTCTGGAATATCTTCCGGGAAACGCTGCGGCTGTTTCCCCCCGTAGGCTTTTTTGCGCGCGAGAACACCTCCGCCTGTCCGATGCGCGGCAAGCAACTCAAGGCCGGCAGCACGGTGGTGGTCGCGCCCTGGCTGCTGCAGCGCCATCGCAAATGGTGGGTGAACCCCGATGCCTTCGATCCCGACCGGTTCGAGCGCGAGGAAAGCAAGGAAGCCATCAAGAATGCCTACATGCCCTTCAGCATGGGGCCGCGCGTATGCCTGGGGGCGGCCTTCGCCCTGCAGGAGGCCGTGCTGATCCTGTCTTGCCTGTTGCGCCGCTATGAATTGCAGCCGGTGCAAGGCCATGTGCCGCAGCCTGTGGGTCGGCTGACCATACGCTCCGCCAATGGGGTGCAGCTGCTCCTGGTGAAACGCAGCGCGGCGTGCCAGTCCCAGAACCGGGCGGGCGCATGAAGGAGCGATTAGCGGGTTTCCTGCTGATGTGCGCGATCGTGCCCATGGCCATATTGGGCTGGTTGCTGCTGATGCTGGTGGGCTTGGCGGGAAAAGCCGAACGCGGCCGCGCCGGCGTGCGCGCTCTCGACCACTTCGTCAATGCCACGCTGTTCAACGGCCATGCCTGGGAAAGCGTGTCATCCCACGCCTGGCGCGAACGCCACCGCCGCTGGGCCAGAGCGGTGATCTGGCTGACCGACCAATTCCAGCAGGACCATTGCCGGCGCGCGAACAAGCGCGAGCAGCCGGTGGTCGATCTGGTGATAAAAAAGGGCTTGGGCGACAGGACGATTCACTGAGGTTCTTCGTCGACCATGGGCGCTCTGTCCTTTCAAATCTTTTTTCTCCCCACTTGACATGCACCCCTCCACCCTTGGCAAAGCCATCCCCGTGCTCGCATCCCTAGACATGGTGCGCACGCTGGAGTTCTACCGCGAGACCCTGGGTTTCAACACGCAGCACTTTGCGGCGGCCAACTATGGCATTGCGCTGCGCGGCGACACCGAACTGCACTTCTGGGCCTGCACGGACAAACACATTGCCGAGAACACTTCGTGCTATATCCGTGTGACGGACATCCAGGCCGTGCACCGCGAGTTCAGCGCCCGGTTGCCCACGCTGTCGCCGGTCGTGCACACGGCCTGGGGCATGGACGAGCTGTATGTGATCGACCCCGACGGCAATCTGCTCAAGTTCGGCCAGGACTCGGCGGTGTAGTCATTCCCAAGGGGGCGTTGCGAAGCGTTCCACCAGAAAGTCAAGCAGGGCGCGCACTGCGGGCGACAAATGCTTGCGTGAAGGGTAGAGGGCATAGATGCCCATGCCTGGCAGCTGCCACTGCGGCAGGACGGCTTCCAGGCCGCCGGAGCGCAGATGGGGATTGGCCAGATAAGTCGGCTGCATGGCGATTCCACCTCCCGCCAGCGCCGCCTGCAACAAGGCCGTGGCTTCGTTGCCGCTGAAGTGGCTGCCTACGGCGACTTCCTCGACGGTGTCGCCGCGCTGCAGCTTCCAGATGCTCTTGCCGAAATTGGCGTAGCTCAGACACCGATGCGCTCCCAGGTCGGCGGGTTGCCGCGGCCTGCCGTGCAGACGCAGGTAGGCGGGCGAGGCCACCAGCACCGAACCGCAGGGGGCGAGCACCCGGCCTATCAGCGTGGGGTCGGGTTCGGCACTGATGCGCAGCGCCAGATCGATGCGCGCCTCGACCAGATTGAGCGCTCCTTCGCTGGCGTTCAGATCGATCTTGAGCTCGGGGTGGAGCTGCAGGAAGTCGACAACGGCCGCGGCCATCTGCGCATAGGCAAAGGAAACGCTGCAGGTGATGCGCAACTGCCCGCGCAAGGCGCCGTCGTGGCGGCTGGTTTCCTCCTCGACGTTATCCATCAAGGCCAGCATCTGCTGGCTGCGGCGCAGGCAGCTCTCGCCGGCGTCGGTCAGCGTGACGCTGCGCGTGGTGCGCTGCAGCAGGCGCGCACCCAGCCATTGCTCGAGCGCGCCCACATAGCGCGTGACCATGGCGCGCGACATGTCGAGCTTGTCGGCCGTGGCGCTGAAGCTGCCGCTGTGCGCGACCTCGACAAACACCTGCATGGCAGTCAATCTATCCATGATCTGATCGATTTATGAAACAGTTATGCGCGGATTATCGCGTTTATCTGCGCGGATATTGCAACTAAAGTCCATCTCAACGCCACAGCGCGTCCATGCAATCCGCCACCATCTGGAGTTTCACCATGATCCGCACCACGCTTCTCGCCGCATCCCTGGCCCTTGCCTTCACCGGCGCTCAGGCCGCACAGCCGCTCACCGTCAAGGTCTACAACGCCGACGGCAACAGCTTCAACGTCAATTCCACCTTGGTGGTCGGCGAGAAGGAAGCCATGGTGATTGATGCGGGCTTCACCCGAGCGGATGCGCTGCGCATTGCCGCGAATGTGCTGGACAGCGGCAAGCGACTGACCACCATCTATGTGAGCCAGGCCGATCCCGACTATTACTTCGGCGTCGAAACGCTCAAACAGTTCTTTCCCGACGCCGATGTGGTGACCACGCCTGCCGTGCTCGGCAAGCTCGCGCCGAAGGTGGCGGGCAAGCTCGCTTTCTGGGGCCCCAAGATGGGCGCGAATGCGCCGCGCCAGCCCGTGCTGCCGCGCGCGCTGGCAGGCAATGCCTTGACGCTTGAAGGCCAGGTCATAGAGATCCGCGGTACCGAAGGCCCGCTGGCCCACCGGCCCTATGCATGGATTCCCTCCATCCAGGCCATAGTCGGCACTATCGGAGTCTTCGGCAACATGCATGTCTGGACCGCCGACACCCAAAGCGCGGCGGAGCGCGCCGCGTGGGTGGCGCAACTCGATGAAATGGCCGCGCTCAAGCCCGCGCTGGTGATTCCCGGCCACATGAAGCCCGGCACGGCGGTGGATGCAAGCAGCATTACCTTTACCCGCAGCTACCTGCAGACCTTTGAGAAGCAGCTTGCGAGCAGCAAGAACAGCGCGCAGCTGATCGATGCGATGGAGAAGGCCTATCCCCAGCTGGACAAGGGCGCGCTGTCGCTGGACATCGGTGCCAAGGTCAACAAGGGTGAAATGAAGTGGTAAGCATCACCTATCTGCTGGACCCGCTTTGCGGCTGGTGCTACGGTGCGTCGCCGCTGCTGCAGCAACTCGGCATGCACCCGGGCATGCGCCTGGAACTGGCGCCCACGGGCCTGTTTGCCGGCGCGGGCGGGCGCACCCTGGATGCGGAGTTTGCGCAATATGCCTGGGCCAACGACCGGCGCATACAGAAGCTCACGGGCCAGCGCTTCAGCGAGAAATACCGCAGCGAGGTGCTGGGCCGGATCGGCAGCCGCTTCGATTCGTCGGTCATGACGCTGGCGCTGACCGCCGTGCAGCTGAGCGCGCCCGGGCGTGAGCTGGACACCTTGAAGGTACTGCAGGAGGCCCGCTATGTGCACGGGCTGGACACGGTCGCCGTGTCGGTGGTCGAGCTGCTGCTGCGTGGACTGGAGCTTCATGCGGCGGCCGATCTTCTGGCCGCGGGCGACGCGCAGTTATGGGCGGCCAATGCCGAGCGCATGGTCAAGAGCCAGGGCTTGAAGCAGGCCTTCGGTGCGCAGGGTGTGCCGGCACTGATCGTGACCGATGAAAAAGGCAGTCGGCTGCTGGGCGGCAATGCGTTGTATGCCAGCTTCGACAGCCTGCTTGCTGAGATTGCCGCCTCCTGACGGCCTGTCCTAGAGATGAACCGTGAGCGCCACCAGGCGCAGCACGAACGGGCGCACGATGACCACGCAGCAAAATGCCACGGGCATGGCCAGCGCGTAGACCTTCAAAACGCTGGCCAGATAGCCTGGACCAATGCCGGCTTGCACTCCCACGATGACAGCGCACATCAGAAACGCCATGATGGTTGCCATATAGAAAGCAAACACATACGGCATGAAGCGCCGGGGCAGCTTGCGGCGTGGGGAGGGAGAAGAGGTCGACATGGTTTTATGTTGTTGATAAAGTCAACGGATTATGCGCCATTAAGTTGACTTAATCAACCTTATGATGGTGCCGTTCCTGTCTTGGCGCAACAATTCCTCGACGCGGCAACGAATGCTCAGGCCAGTTCGAGCACCATGGCCTGGGCCATGAGCGGCGAGCCCGCGCGCAGCGGCTCCAGCGGTCCTGCAGCGCGAAAGCCATGGCGTTGGTACAGGCGCATTGCCGGGCTGTCGGCGGCGGTGACTCCCAGGCGAACCCGCTGCACGCCTGCGCCGCGCGCCCAGTCGAGTGCCGCCCGCAGCAGCGCCTGGCCCGCACCTTTTGCGCGCGATTCGGGCGCGACCCACATCTGATAGAGGTCGGTCACCGCGGGGTCGGTGGCCAAGCGCTTGCACCAGACCAGCCCGCATGGCTGTTCCTGGTCGAAGGCAAGCAACAGCTGATCGTTCTGGCTGGCCGCGGCAGCGGCAACGCGCGCCGCCCAGGCTTCGTCGGTTCTCCCAGCTTCGGCCGCAAAGGTGCTGCCAAACGCCTCGGGTGCGTCGCGCAGCGCGCTCAGGCGCGCGTCGCGGTAGATGGGCCATTCATGGGCGGCCGCAGGACGTATGGAGATCACGGAGCTTCCCGGTGTTCAAGGACCTGCGGGCTGGCGTGAGGTATGACCACCACGCCGTCCCGTTTGGGGTCTGGGCGCCTCAGGGGTGAACGGCTTCGCCCAGATTGAGCATCAGGCGGTTGGCCCAGGCAAAGATGGCGGCCGCATGCAGCGCGTCGAGGATCTCCAGGTGACTCAGGCCGGCTTCGCGCAGCGACTGCAGGCGCTCGCCGACTAGCTGGTTGGGCGCTGCCGTGAGGTCGATGGCGAACTGGACCAGCGCCTTTTCACGCGCATTGGTGCCCGCGGTATGCGGGTTCTCGAACACCTGGGCAATCACGTCATTGCGCTTGGCCAGCTGCTCGAAGCGCTGGGCATGGACCGAAGCGCAGTAGACGCAGCCGTTGATGCAAGAGACTACGGCGCTGACCAGTTCGCGTTCGGCGCGCGACAGGCCGCCGGGAGCATACATGATGGCGTTGAACACCACCGAGCGCTCCTGCAGTATCTGCGGCTGATGGATCAGCGACAGGTAGTAGTCGCTGGTCTTGGCCGAAGGGTGGCTGGCTTCGAGAATGGCCAGCTGCTGCGGCGTGGCTTCCTCGAGCTTGACCACGGGCACCCAGGCCTTCCAGCCCAGGGTTTCGCTGGTGAAACCGTTGATGCGCAGCGCTTCGCCGGGCTTGGGCAGGTGATGGGGGTGCACAAAGGTTTCGCTGCTGGCCGCGGCGGCGGGAGCTGCGAGCAGGTCGTCGCCCAGCGCAGTCAGCGCCTGCAGGCCCGCGACCACGCGCACCTGGTAGCTGAGGAAAGCTATCAGCTGGGCCAGGGCGATGATTTCGGGTGGCTGCAGTCCCGCGGCCAGCAGCGCGTCAATGCTGGAGCGATCGCCTTTGACGGGCTTGTGCGTGAGCAGCGTCGCGAACTTCTGCAACGCGGCTTCGCGCTGGCCATTGACCGGCGCTTCGGGCAGCGCGGCAAGCTGCTGCGTGTAATGCTGCAGCAGGCTGGCGCTGTCGCTGAGCTGGCTGATGGTCTGGGCCACGCGCAGGCGTTCGCCCAGCGTCAGGCCGGGCAGGGCGGGGTCGAACAGCTGGTTGTAGCTGCCTTGCGTAGCGTCCACGACCTTGCCGCGCTGGTGGCGAATGGACTTGACGGCGGGAAACTGGTCCAGCCGGGTCAGGGAATCGATCAGATCAGGGGTTTGGGTTTCGGTCATGACTGGAAAAAGGGTGTTGTGACTGTAGGGCGCGCCGTTCATCCTTCGATGCGGCCGGCGAGGCAGGCTCAGGACGAACGGCTATCCCGTTCGTGGTGAGCTTGTCGAACCATGGACGTCCAGGCTCATGTTTCAGGCCTGGGTCTTGGCACGCGCCGCATGCGCTGCCGTGGCGCGCGCAAGAAAGGCCTGCACGGCAATCCACGATTCCTCGTTGGCCTGGGCGTTGACCGCCGGCGTTCCGCCCGAGGTGCTCAGGCGCTTGGACACCGGATGGGCGTAGAACAGGTACGTGGTCGGCACATAGGGAAAGAGGATGGCATGGCCGCCGCCTTCCCAGTCGTGGTGTTCCACGGGGTAGGGGTGGTGATTGGCCGACAGGTGGTCCTTGACCATCTTGCCGTAGAGCGACGACGGCCAGGAACCGTCATCGGTTGCCGACAGCAGCATCACCGGGCCATCAATGCGTTCCACGCGTATGCGGGCGCGCTCGACGGCGTCGGCGTCCTGCAGCGCGGTCAGCATGGCAGCGGTGTGGCGGCGCGGCTCGGGGCCTTCGTCCCAGGGTGCCCATGAGGCCGTGCGGTTGTTAGTCCAGATATCGGCAAGCGGCTGGCCGCGGAAGATCCAGGCCGGCCCTTCGCGCCCCTTGGCCGGGTCGCAGGCGTTCTGCGCGCAATGCACCAGCGCGCTGGGTACATAGCCGATCACTGCCTTGACCATGTCGGGGAACAGCGAGCCCAGCAGCAGCACCAGCTCGCCGCCGCGCGACTGGCCGCTGAGCGCGACAAAGCCGTCCTTGGGCTGGAGTTCGCGGTGAATCCACTGCAGCGCGGTCTCGAAATATTCGAGATGGGTGTCGGAGATGTAGTCGGAGCGGCCCGGCGACTTGAAATAGCCCACGGCCAGCGCTGCGTAGCCGCGCGAGGCGTAGAGCGCGGCGCGCGGCTCGTTGATGCCGCCGCCCGAACCGTTGAGCACCATCACCACGGGGTGGGGGCCGGGTGTCGCGGGCGTGAACAGCGTGGCCGACAGCCCCTCGTCGCGGATCTCGCGGCGCGTGACGCCTTCGGCCGCAAGCTGCTGCACGAAGTGGCTGGAAAGCGCCGTGCCGTCTTCGAGCCGTGCGTGCACTTCGGTGGTCAGCGCGGCGCTGGGCTCGGCCGCAAACGGGTCGTGCGGGGCGTCGGCAATGGTCTGGGTCTGCGACCAGATCAGGCCCATTGCCGAGACACCGCTGTAGCTGCCGTCGACCGGCGCCTGCCGCGTCAGGTCGACATTGCCTTGGTCATCGGCAAGAAAGCTTGCCGCGGAAGTCCATTCGACCTGCGGTCCGCGCAGGGTGCGCGTTTGCAGCGTGACCCGTTGGCCGGGCGTCAGCCCGCGCAGCGTGATGCTGCGCGGCACGTCGATAAGCGCCGTTTGCGGCGAGATCTCGAGCTGAAGGTGCATGTTGTCTATGCCTTACTTGCCGGACACGGGAGTGACCTGCAGTGCCGTGGTCCGGTCGCTGAGAATGGGCACCACTTTGAGGCCCTTCTTGGCGGCCCAGATGTTCTTGTAGTGGAACAGCGGGATCTGCGCGACATCGTCGGTCACGAGCTTGGCGGCATGCCGGAAGATCGCTTCGCGGCGCTTGGCGTCGAACTCGATGGTTGCGGCGTCCAGCGCCTTGTCCACGTTCTCGTTGCTGTAGCGGCCCCAGTTGTTGGCGCCGCGGCCGGCCTTGGCGTCGTTGGTCGCCAGCGTCTGCAGCAGGCCGTAGCCGGCTTCGCCCGTGCCGTTGCCCCAGGCAATGACGCTGACCGCGTATTCGTTCTTGCCCGCGCGGCTGGAGTACACCGACCATGGAACGACTTCGAGCTTGGTCTTCACGCCTATGCGCGTCCAGAACTGGGCCACGGCCTGCATGCTTTCAGGCGCTTGCGGATAGCGGTCGCCGGGCACATGGATGGTGATCTGGAAGCCTTCGGGGAAGCCGGCATCGGCCAGCAGCTTCTTGGCTTTCTCGGCGGAGTAGGGCGTTGCCGGGATGTCGGGGTTGTAGCCGAACGAGCCCTTGGGCATCCACTGGTTGGCTTCGGTCGCCGTGCCCTGCAGGATGCGGTCGGTGATGGCCTTGCGGTTGATGGCGATGCTCAGCGCCTCGCGCACCCGCTGGTCTGTCAGCGGGTTCTCGGCCAGCGGCTTGCCGGCGTTGTCGGTGATGAACTCGTTGCTGCCCTTGCGCAGGCTGGGCTGGATCAGCAGCGCGCGCAGTCCGGGGTATTCGTACACGCTGACCGAGGCCGTCTTCTTCAGCTTGGCCACGTCGGTCACGGCCACCTTGTCGATCACGTCGACATCGCCAGACAGCAGGGCGGCGGTGCGCGCCGCGCCGTTGTTGATGTAGCGGTAGGTGACCTTGTCCCAGGGCTGGGCCGGGCCGTAGTAGCTGGCGCTGCGCTCCATCAGCGTGCGGTCGCCCGGGGTGTATGAGATGAACTTGTAGGGGCCGGTGCCGACCATGGCCTTGCCGGAGTTGTAGTCCTCGCTCTTGGACTGCGCGCCCACATGCTTGCTCACCACGTAGATCGAGGCGATCTCCAGCGGCAGCATGGGATTGGGGGTGTTGGTCTTGATGATGACCGTGTGCGCGTCCTTGGCGGTCGTCGACTCGACGCTGCGCAGCGCGCCGCGGTAGGAGGCCACCGAGCCGGCGACATTGCGCGCGCGCTCGAACGAGAACACGATGTCGTCGGCGGTGAACGGCTTGCCGTCCTGCCACTTGATGTCCTTGCGCAGCTTGAATTCCCAGGTCTTGTCGTTGAGCGTCTTCCAGCTTTCGGCCAGACCGGGCTCGAGCTTGCCTCCGTCGCGCGAATTCACCAGCGAGTCCCAGAAGTGCAGGGCCAGCGAACGATCGCCCGCGTGGTTGTTGAGCTGCGGGTCAGCCGAAGAGATCGGGTCGGCAAAGCCTATGCGCAGATCCTTGGCGGAGGCGCCGGAGACAGCCAGCAGGGCGGCCATGGCAATGGCGGAAAGGTGAGCAGTGTGCATGGTGGTGCTTTCTCTCGGGAGGGTGAAGTGAATCGATGGTCTAGAACACCGTTCGCACTGGGCCAGTCGAAGTGCCGGTAGGCGACAAGACTTCGACAGGCTCGGCCCGAACGGGGATTGCTTGGGGATCAGGCAGCATGGGTCATGTCATTGAGATGGCAGGCGCTTTCGTGCTGAATGGCAATCCCCTTGAGCCGCGGCACTTCGACGCTGCAGCGCGGCATCGCCTGGGGGCAGCGGGGGTGGAAGTGGCAGCCGCTGGGCGGCGCCATCGGGCTGGGGATCTCGCCGCGTATGGTCTGAAAACTGGTGCGGCGGTGGTCCAGGCGCGGGATTTCCGCCAGCAAGGCCTGGGTGTAGGGGTGCTGGGGATTGGCAAACAGCTCCTCGACCGGCGCGGTCTCGACAATGCGGCCCAGGTACATCACGGCGACGCGGTCGCAGAGATGGCGGATCACGCCCAGATCATGGCTGATGAACAGGTAGGCCAGGCCCAGCTCGTCGCGCAGGTCCATGAACATTTTCAGGATCTGCGCCTGGATGGACACGTCGAGCGCGGCCACGGCCTCGTCGCAGACCAGCATCTTGGGCTGCACGGCCAGGGCGCGCGCAATGCCTATGCGCTGGCGCTGGCCGCCGCTGAACTGGTGCGGGTAGCGAAAGCGCAGGCGCGGGTCCAGGCCGGCGCGTTCCAGCTGCTGGCACACATATTCGTCTTCGTGCTCGGCGTCTACCAGGCCGTGCAGGCGCGCGGCCTCGCCGACGATGCGGTTGACGCGCAGGCGCGGGTTCAGGCTCGACTGCGGATCCTGGAAGATCATCTGTATGCCCAGGCGGGCCTGCAGCGATTCCTCGGCACTGAGCTGCGTGCGGTCCTTGCCCATCACCTGCACATGGCCGTCGGTGGGCGCCAGCAGGCCGGTGGCAATGCGGCCCAGCGTCGATTTGCCGCAGCCTGACTCGCCGACCAAGCCGACGACTTCGCCGGGGCGCACCTGCAAATCGACGCCGTCAAGCGCGTGCGTGACGACGGGCGCCTTCTGCAGTCCGGCCCTGCGCAGCCACTGGCCAAAGCGGCCTGGCGGCGGCTGCAGGCCGAAACGCTTGGTGATGCCCTGCAGGTCGAGCAGGGGGGCGGTGCTATCGCTAAGCTTGCCGGTCATGCGGCGCTCCGGGAAAAATCGGCCGCTGCGCCGGGAAAGAAGCAGCGCACGGTATGTGCGGTGGCGGTCGCGGCAATGGTCTGCAGTTCGGGCGGCTGCTGGC
>JBBKVU010000218.1:0-22232 GCA_037968595.1 Comamonas sp. | reverse complement strand
GCCGGGGCGGCCGCAGGCTTGCTGCCGCCGTTCTTGAAATCGGTGGCGTACCAGCCCGTGCCCTTGAGCTGAAAGCCCGGGGCCGTGAGCTGCTTGGAGAACGCCTGGGCGTTGCAGGCCGGGCACTGCGTCAGCGCAGCATCGGACATTTTCTGCAACACATCCTTGGCGTGACCACAGGAACCACACTTGTAGGCGTAAATGGGCATAGCGCTTTGAATCGAGGGAAAGTGCAAAACCCTCAATTATAGGCGTGCACCTCGAACCCGTGGCTGGCAGGGCTGTGCGAGCCCCTGCCGGAATTTTCAGGCAACCGTCTGCGCGAAATGATGACCGGCTTCGCGCTGGTTGCCAAGCCACTGCGGCAGCAGCGATCCGGCCCACATTCCGCCGGCCGCGCACAGCAGGCCGGCAAGCTGCTGCGGAAACATCTCGGCCCAGCCGGGAACGCAGATCACGGTCAGCCAGCCGCCCAGGCCCATGACCACCGCCGCCAGCGCGCCCTGGGTGGTGGCGCGCTTCCAGTACAGGCCCGCAGCCAGCGGCACCAGCGCCCCGACCAGCGGCACCTGGTAGGCGCCGGACACCATTTCATAGATGGAGCTGCCCTGCATGGTGATCGAATAGGCCAGCACGCACAGCGTGAAGCCCAGCACCGACAGGCGCATGGCCTTGAGCGTGTCGGCGTCCGACATGTTCGGGCGCAGGTTGCGCAGGATGTTCTCGACAAACGCCGTCGACGGCGCCAGCAGCGTCGCCGAAGCCGTCGACATGATGGCCGACAGCAGCGCGCCGAAGAACGCGATCTGCAGCGCCAGCGGCATGCGCTCCATCACCAGCGTGGGCAGCAGCTTTTGCGGGTCGTCGGCCAGCAGCGCGGCCGCGGTCTCGGGCATCACCAGCACCGCGGCCGTGACCACGAACATCGGCACGAAGGCAAACAGGATGTAGAAAATGCCGCCGATGATGGGGCCGCGGCGAGCGACCGAGGCGTTCTTCGAGGACATCACGCGCTGGAACACGTCCTGCTGCGGAATCGAGCCCAGCATCATGGTGATGGCCGCGGCAATGAAGAACAGCCAATCGCGCGTGCTGGCGTTTTCCGGGAAGAAACGGAATTTCCCTTCGCGCGCCGCGAAGTCGATCACGCGTCCCGCGCCGCCGGCCAGGTCGGCCGCGTACCAGGCAATCAGCAGCAGCCCGATGACGATCACGATCATCTGCACGAAATCCGTCAGCGCCACCGACCACATGCCGCCGTAGAGCGTGTAGATCAGCACGATCAGCGTGCCGACCACCATGCCGGCCGTGATGGACATCGCGCCCTGCGTGAGCAGGTTGAACACCAGGCCCAGCGCGGTGATCTGCGCGCCCACCCAGCCCAGGTAGCTGAAGATGATGATGGCCGAGCACAGCATCTCTATCGTGCGACCGAAGCGCAGGCGGTAGTAATCGCCGATGGTGATCAGGTTCTTCTGGTAGAGCTTGTAGGCAAAGAACAGGCCCACCAGCACCAGGCACATGCCCGCGCCAAACGGGTCCTCGACCACGCCGCTCAGGCCTTCCTTGACGAACTGCGCCGATACGCCCAGCACCGTTTCCGAGCCGAACCAGGTGGCAAACGTGGTGGCGATCACCACCGCCAGCGGCAGGCTGCGACCGGCCAGCGCATAGTCGGCCGTGTTCTTGACGCGCGTGGCCGCGTACAAGCCTATGCCTATGGACGCAAGCAAGTACAGAACGATGAACGTGATCAGCATGGCACCTCTCCCCAACCCCGGGTATTGTCAAAACCGCTGCGGATTATCCAGGCAATAGGCGTCCTCGATACAGACCTGTGGCGCAAATGATGCGCTAGACGAAAAACCATGGGGACATGCCACCGCCTGGCCAGGCGGCGAATGTCCAGGCGGCGCCGGCCGCCTGGAACAGGTTCAATAGAACCGCACGCGCGCCAGGACCTGCATCACCAGCAGCCCCAGCAGAAAGCCCACGCCGCCATAGACCAGTGCCTGCAGCAGGCTGTTGGTGCGGTGCTGGGCCTTGACCAGTTCCTGCAAGGCCTTGTTCTGGTCGTCGTTGTTGTGCTGCAGCGCGCGGTACAGCAGGCGCGGCAGCTCGGGCAGCAGCTTGGCATAGGTCGGCGCTTCGTTGCGCAGTTCGCGCCACAGACGCTGCGGCCCCATCTGCTCGAGCATCCACTTCTCCAGGAACGGCTTGGCCGTGCTCCACAGATCGAGGTTGGGATCGAGCTGGCGGCCCAGGCCTTCGATGTTGAGCAGCGTCTTCTGCAGCAGCACCAGCTGCGGCTGGATTTCGACCTGGAAGCGGCGCGAAGTCTGGAACAGCCGCATCAGCACCATGCCCAGCGAGATTTCCTTGAGCGGACGGTCGAAGTACGGCTCGCAGACCGAACGTATCGCCGACTCGAGTTCCTCGACCCGCGTGGTCGGCGGCACCCAGCCGCTTTCTATGTGCAGCTGCGCCACGCGCTTGTAGTCACGGCGGAAGAAGGCGGTGAAATTCTGCGCCAGGTATTCCTTGTCGAACTCGGTCAGCGTGCCGACGATGCCGAAGTCAATCGAGATGTAGCGCCCGAAGGTCTGCGGATCGAGGCTGACCTGGATGTTGCCCGGGTGCATGTCGCCGGGCAAGAACCCGTCGCGGAAAACCTGGGTGAAGAACAGCGTCACGCCGTCGCGCGCCAGTTGCGGAATGTCCACGCCGGCTTCGCGCAGGCGTTCGACCTGGCTGATGGGGACGCCCTTCATGCGCTCCATGACCATGACCTGCGGATGGCAGAAGTCCCAGTGGATCTCGGGAATCAGCACCAGGTCCAGGCCTTCCATGTTGCGGCGCAGCTGCGCGGCATTCGCGGCTTCGCGTATCAGGTCGAGCTCGTCATGCAGATAGTTGTCGAATTCGGCAATCACCTGGCGCGGCTTGAGACGCTTGGCATCGGCCGACAGGCGTTCGACCCAGCGCGCCATCATGTGCATCAGCTGCAGATCCTTGTCGATCACGGCCAGCATGCCGGGGCGCAGCACCTTGACGGCAACTTCGTGCTCGACGCCGTTGCGGTCGCGCAGCACGGCGAAATGCACCTGGGCAATCGACGCGCTGGCCACGGGCTGCTGCTCGAAGCTGACAAAGATATCGGCCAGCGGCCGCTGGAAGGAGCGCTCGATGGTCGCCACGGCGATCTCGGCCGGGAACGGCGGCACGCGGTCCTGCAGCTTGGCGAGTTCCAGCGCCACATCGGGCGGCAGCAGGTCGCTGCGCGTCGACAGCACCTGGCCGAACTTGACGAAGATCGGTCCGAGCTGCTCGAGCGCCTGGCGCAGACGCACGCCGCGCGGCGTGTGGAAACGCCGGCCGAACGTCAGCACCCGGCTGAGCAGGCGCAGCGATGGCTGCTTGAAGCCGGACAGCACCAGTTCATCGAGGCCGTACCGGAACACCACCCACAGGATGGTCACCCCACGCAGCAGACGGCTCATGGCTGATTCCGACTGCCGATTTCCCCAGGATGCGTCTCGCCTGCATCCCTGGCCCGGCCACCGCGCGCACCGACGAACTGGCGCAGCGTCTGCGCAGCCTTGCGCGCCACCTGCGACACCGTATGCGCCGGCGCATCGCCGATCACGCGCGCCAGGTCTTCCTCGATATCCCACTGCACGTTGTCGACCAGCCAGTTGATGTCGGCCGCCAGCTGCACATCGCCTTCGATGCGGATCGCGGGCTTGTCGCCGCGCAGCGCGGCCTGGGCCAGTGCCAGCGGCGAGGTGTCGGTGACTTCAAGCTGCAGGTCGGGCACGGCACCGGCGTCGGCCAGGTCCAGCAGGCCGGCGGGCGTGATCGTCAGCGCCATGGCGAACGAGCGCCACTGGACACGTGCGACGCGGCCTTTTTGCCGCACCAGACGCTCCATCGCCGCTTTCTCCTGCATCAGCACATGGTTGAGGAACAGCACCGTGCGCTGCTGCACTTCGTGCACCAGCCAGGACGGAAGTTGCGGGCCTGACACAACGCGTTCCAGGAGGCCGTTCAGGAAAGAAAAAGGGGACTGTGTTGCCATAGTCCCCGATTATTCCCTAGTTGGAGGAAATTACTGCAAAGCCTGCACTCCGGCCACCAGCCAGCCGCCGTTGCCGCTCTTGGTCTTGGTCATATTCCATACTTCGCGGAAGGGGCTAGGGCTGGCCGAAGCTTCTTCGCGGATCATGCCCGAGAACTCGACGCTGGCCATGTAGCCGTCGCCCAGGTCTTCGATGCCCAGCAGCTGGGCTTCGATCATCAGCACGTCGGTCTGGTTCACGGCGCCGGGATGCTCGGCTTCGCGCTCGGCCAGCTGGGTGCGGATTTCCGCCAGCATGCCGTCGGTCATCATGGCGCGCAGGCTGGCGATGTCGGAACGGTCCCAGGCTTGCTGCAGCGTCACGAAGTTGCGCTTCGCGGCCGTGAGGAAACCGTCGGCATCAAAGCCTTCGGGCACGCTCCAGGTGGAAGGCAGGGCCGAGCCGATCAGCGAACCGCCGGCCGAACCCGCGGCCGCAGCCACCGGCTCGAAGGCGGTTGCCTGGTTTTCCCAGGGACGGGCGGAAGCGTCGTTGCCCACCTTGTCGGGGCTGTACTGGCGGGCCATGGGCACATCACCCGTACCGCCGGCGCCTGCGCCCTGGAAGGCAAACGGGCTGCGTGCCGCGGCGGCGTTGTCGGCCTTGGCCTTGCGCGAACGCATGACCATGCCCACGACCACCATGATGGCAGCTGCCAGCAGACCGAACATCAGCATGTTGGCAAAGGCTTCACCGAAGCCCAGCGAGTTGGCCAGCCAGGCCAGGCCCAGGCCCGCGGCCAGGCCGCCGAGCATCGCGCCCCAAGGCTTCTTCGGTGCGGCTGCGGCAGGCGCTGCGCCGGGCTTGGCCGCGGCTGCATTGCTTGCGTTCTGTGCGGGAGCGCCGGGCGCGCCGGGCGCTGCGGAATTGCGTTGCGTCACATTGCTCGACTGCTGCCCCATGGACTTTCCACCGCCCATGCGCTTGGCATCGGCATCCAGGTGGACCACCGACAGCATTGCCACCAGTACTACTGACCAGAGCTTCATCATGTCATCTTCCTTCCGTTGTTCGTTTTAGAGTGGCCCACACAACCCTTGCTGCGTCGTTGCGTTGCCTTGTCATGCTGTTTGCGTTTTTCTCTATCCTACTCAGCACTTGATACCCACATGAAGCGCCACGATGCCGCCCGTCATATTGTGGTAGTCGACATGGCCGAAGCCGCATTGCTTCATCAGCGTCTTGAGTTCATCCTGGCTGGGGTGCATGCGTATGGACTCGGCCAGATAGCGGTAGCTGGCGTCATCGCCGGCGACCAGCTTGCCCAGCGTGGGCAGCACCTTGAACGAATACCAGTCATAGGCCTTGGTCAGCGGCTTGGCGACGCGCGAGAACTCGAGCACCAGCAGCCGGCCGCCGGGCTTGAGCACACGGCACATCTCGCGCAGCGCCTGGTCCTTGTGCGTCATGTTGCGCAGGCCGAAAGCCACGCTGACGACATCGAAATGCGCATCGGGAAACGGCAGCTGCTCGGCATCGCAGACCAGGGTCGGCAGCAGCACGCCCTTGTCGATCAGGCGGCTGCGGCCGACGCGCAGCATGGCTTCGTTGATGTCGGTGTGCACGACTTCGCCGCTGGCACCCACCTTCTTGGAAAACGCCAGCGCCAGATCGCCCGTGCCGCCCGCAATATCGAGCACCTTGCTGCCTTCGCGCAGATTGGCCACCATCACGGTGTAGGCCTTCCAGGCGCGGTGCAGTCCGCCCGACATCAGGTCGTTCATGACGTCGTACTTGGTCGCGACCGAATCAAAGACACCGCGCACATGGCGTGCCTTGTCCTGCTCGTCAACCGACTCGAAACCGAAATGTGTGGTGCTCATATGCAATCAATGCTAAGCAAGCATGCGCCTGGCGTACAGCGACAACCCCGTGCCGCCGCAGGGCTTGCCAGGCCTGCAGCAAAAAGAAAAAACGTCTACAGCGCAGGCTGAATCTGCGGCTGAAGCTACTATTAATATAGCATCCTCGGTGCGCCAAAGCAGGGATTGTCCGTAGCCTGGCGCTGCGTCCGTCCCCCGTCCGCGCTGCCCGCCGAGGCAGCCGCGTCAAAGGATGACCGACTACACACAGGTCATGAGGACAGGATGTTCATGGTTCGACGGGCTCACCCCGAACGACTTGTCCCCGTTTGCCCCGAACCTGCCTCGCCGGCCGCATCGAAGGCTGAATGCCCCGACCACAAGCTTCGGCCAGAAGCTTGCTCGCTCAGTGGCTGCTGCAGCCGTGGCCGGATGACTTGCCCAGCATCGGCATGTCGCGGTCGACTCCCGCCGCCTCGAGCCGCTGCAGGTATTGCGCCCACAGCTGTTCCTGCTGGCTGCCCAGCTCGTACAGATAGACCCAGGTGAACAGACCGCTTTCATGGCCGTCGCTGAAGATCGGCTTGATCGCGTAGTTGCCCACGGGCTCGACGGCGACGATCTCGACATTGCGCTTGCCGTACTGCAGCACTTCCTGGCCCGGGCCATGGCCCTGGACTTCGGCCGAAGGCGAATACACGCGCAGCAGCTCGAAAGGCAGGCGGAACTGCGCGCCGTCGGAGTAACCCACTTCAAGCACGCGCGAGGCGCCATGCACCGTGAGGGATTCGGGGGTGGGGATTCCGGGCTTCAAACCTGCCATGACTCAACCTGCTTTCTTCGAAAATTTCAGGACCAGGGCTGCAGCGCAGCCACGAGACGGGCCTCGACTTCCGGCAGGCGCGCCGCCAGCGCGGCTTCGCGCTCGGGCAAGCGGTCGCGCTGCGCCGGCGCCCAGATGGCGGCGGGAAAATGGCTGTCCCAGTCGAAGCGCGCAATCACATGCCAGTGCAGGTGCGCCACCATGTTGCCCAGCGCCGCGAGATTGATCTTGGTCGGCTGCAGCTGCTCGCGCAGCACGCGCTCGACCGTGGTCACGACCTGCATGCACAGCACGCTTTCGGGCGCCGACAGATCGGAGAACTCGCTCGCGTGATCGGTCCAGATCACCCGGTAGAACGCCGGAAAGCCGGGCTCTTCAGCGCGTATCACGCGCAGCCGCGCCCCCTGCCAGACCAGCGCGCCGCCGGCGCTGGTGCACAGCACGCAGGCCGGATCGTGGCAAGCCTGGGCGTTCACACCAGCACCCGCTCGATGCCGCCGGCGTTGGCCCGCGCCACGTATTCGGGCATCCAGTTCTCGCCAAGGATCTTGTTCGCCATCTCGACCACGATGTAGTCGGCTTCGAGCAGGCCGTTCTTAAGGTCGTCGCCATAGCGGCTCAGGCCCTGCAGGCAGCTGGGGCAGCTGGTCAGGATCTTGACGTTGTCCTGGGCATCGAGCGCGCCCACGGCCTTGAGCTGGGCCTGGCCCTTGAGCAGTTCCTCTTCCTTGCGGAAACGGATCTGCGTGGAGATGTCGGGGCGGCTCACGCCCAGCGTGCCGGACTCGCCGCAGCAGCGCTCGCTCTTGAGCACCTGGTCGCCCATCAGGCCCTTGACGGTCTTCACCGGGTCCTGCAGCTTCATTGGCGTGTGGCAGGGGTCGTGGTACAGATAGCCACCGGCCTGGCCTAGCGTGATGCCTTTTTCCAGTAGGAATTCGTGGATGTCGATGATGCGGCTGCCGGGGAAGATCTTGTCGAACTCATAGCCCTGGAGCTGGTCGTAGCAGGTGCCGCAGCTCACCACCACGGTCTTGATGTCGAGGTAGTTGAGCGTATTGGCCACGCGGTGGAACAGCACGCGGTTGTCGGTGATCATCTTGTCGGCGACATCGAACTGGCCGCTGCCGCGCTGCGGATAGCCGCAGCACAGATAGCCCGGCGGCAGCACGGTCTGCACGCCCGCGTGCCACAGCATGGCCTGGGTCGCCAGCCCCACCTGGCTGAACAGCCGCTCCGAGCCGCAACCGGGGAAGTAGAACACCGCCTCGGTATCGGCATTGGTCGACTGCGGGTTGCGGATGATGGGAACGTAGTCCTTGTTCTCGATGTCCAGCAGCGCGCGCGCGGTCTTCTTGGGCAGGTTGCCGGGCAGCTTCTTGTTGATGAAGTGGATCACCTGCTCCTTGATCGGCGCCTTGCCCACGGTCGAGGTCGGGCGCGCGGTCTGCCTGCGGCTCACGGACTTGAACAGATCCACGGCCATGCGCTGGGCCTTGAAGCCGACGCCGACCATGGCCTTGCGCATCACCTTGATGGTGTCCGGGTTGGTCGCGTTGAGGAAGGTCATCGTGAGCTTGTTGCCCGGATTGAAGCTCTTCTTGCCCATCTTGCGCAGCAGGTTGCGCATGTTCATGGTCACATCGCCGAAGTCGATCTTGACCGGGCAGGGGTTGGCGCATTTGTGGCAGACCGTGCAGTGGTCGGCTACGTCCTCGAACTCCTGCCAGTGCTTGATCGACACGCCGCGCCGCGTCTGCTCTTCGTAGAGGAAGGCCTCGACCAGCAGCGAGGTGGCGAGAATCTTGTTGCGCGGGCTGTAGAGCAGGCTGGCGCGCGGCACATGCGTGGCGCAGACCGGCTTGCACTTGCCGCAGCGCAGGCAGTCCTTGACGGAGTCGGCAATCGCGCCGATATCCGACTGCTGCATGATCAGCGACTCATGACCCATCAGGCCGAAGCTCGGCGTATAGGCGTTGGTCAGGTCCGAATACATCAGCGATTCGCGCGCCGCATGGCCGTCGTGCTGCAGCTCGCCCGCCGTCAGATGCGCGTTGCGGATCAGCTTGCCCTTGTTGAAGCGGCCTTCGGGATCGACGCGCTGCTTGTAGGCGGCAAACGGCGCGAGTTCCGCGTCGGTGAGGAACTCGAGCTTGGTGATGCCAATGCCGTGCTCGCCCGAGATCACGCCGTCCAGGCGCCGTGCCAGCACCATGATGCGCGCCACGGCCTCGTGCGCCGTCTGCAGCATCTCGTAGTTGTCGCTGTTGACCGGAATATTGGTGTGCACGTTGCCGTCGCCGGCATGCATGTGCAGCGCCACCCAGACGCGGCCCTTGAGCACCTTCTGGTGGATGGCCTGGGCTTCGTCGAGGATGGGCTTGAACGCCCCGCCCGAGAAAATCTGCGCCAGCGGCGCGCGGATCTGGGTCTTCCAGCTGGCGCGCAGGCTGTGGTCCTGCAGTTCGGGGAACAGCGTCTCGACATTGGCGAGCCAGCCTTCCCACTGGGCGCGCACGCCGTCAATCAGCTCCAGGGCCTGCTGCACCCGGTCTTCCAGCAGCTCGGCCGACGGAATCTCGCCGGCGTCGTCCTGCTTGCCCAGCGGCAGGCTGCCATGGGCAAAGAACTCGTGCAACGCGTCGCACAGCGCGATCTTGTTGCGCAGGCTCAGCTCGATGTTGATGCGCTCTATGCCGTCGGTGTACTCGGCCATGCGCGGCAGCGGAATCACCACGTCTTCGTTGATCTTGAAGGCGTTGGTGTGGCGCGAGATCGCCGCGGTGCGCTTGCGGTCCAGCCAGAATTTCTTGCGCGCCTCGGCGCTCACGGCCGTAAAGCCTTCGCCGTTGCGCGAGTTGGCGATGCGCACCACTTCGGCGGCGACGCGCGCCACGTCGTCGGCGTTGTCGCCAGCTATGTCGCCCAGCAGCACCATCTTCGGCAGATGGCCGTTGCCCTTCTTGCTCTTGGTCGCGTAACCCACGGCCTTGAGGTAGCGGTCGTCCAGATGCTCGAGACCGGCCAGCAGCACGCCCGAGCGCTTCTGCTCGGCAAACATGAAGTCCTTGATCTCGACGATGCTGGGCACGGCGTCCTTGGCGTTGCCGAAGAACTCCATGCACACGGTGCGCGTGTGCTGGGGCATGCGGTGCACGACCCAGCGGGCGCTGGTGATCAGGCCGTCGCAGCCCTCTTTCTGTATGCCCGGCAGGCCCGACAGGAACTTGTCGGTCACGTCCTTGCCCAGGCCTTCCTTGCGGAAGCTCTTGCCGGGAATCGCCAGCGTCTCGCTGCGCACCGGCGTCTTGCCGTCGGCCTCGAAATAGCGCAGCTCGAAGGTCGCCATTTCGGCGTCGTGGATCTTGCCCATGTTGTGGTCGGTGCGCGTGACTTCCAGCCACTGCGCATCGGGCGTGACCATGCGCCAGCTCACCAGGTTGTCGAGCGCCGTGCCCCACAGCACGGCCTTCTTGCCGCCGGCGTTCATCGCCACATTGCCGCCAATGCACGATGCCTCGGCGGAGGTCGGATCGACCGCGAACACAAAGCCGCCGCGCTCGGCGGCATCGGCCACGCGCTGCGTCACCACGCCGGCTTCGGTCCAGATGGTGCCCACTTCCTGGGCCTGGCCTGGAATGCGCAGCATCTCGACTTCGGTCATGGCCTCCAGCTTCTCGGTGTTGATCACCACGCTGCGCCAGGTCAGCGGAATCGCGCCGCCGGTGTAGCCCGTGCCGCCTCCACGCGGAATGATGGTCAGCCCCAGCTCGATACAGCCTTTGACCAGACCGGCCATCTCGGCCTCGGTATCGGGCGTCAGCACGACAAACGGGTACTCGACGCGCCAGTCGGTGGCATCCGTGACGTGGCTTACGCGCGACAGGCCGTCGAACTTGATGTTGTCCTTGGCCGTGAGGCGGCGCAGCGTGCGCTGCACGCGGCGGCGCAGCTCGGCCGCGGCTTCGAAGGTGGTGTTGAATTCGGCGATCGCGCCGCGCGCGGCTTCGACCAGCTGGCCGACCAGCGCATCGCGCTCGGCATCGATGCCGGGTTCACGGCGCTTGTCGACTTCCGCCAGGCGGTGCTGCAGCGCATCGACCAGCGACTTGCGGCGCTCGGGGTTGTCGAGCAGGTCGTCCTGCAGATAGGGGTTGCGCTGCACTACCCAGATATCTCCCAGCACCTCGTAGAGCATGCGTGCGGAGCGGCCCGTGCGGCGCTCTTCGCGCAGCTGGTTCAATACGTCCCACATGGACGTGCCCAGCAACCGGATCACGATCTCCCTGTCGGAGAACGAGGTGTAGTTGTATGGGATTTCTCGGAGACGGGCAGGTTCGGCAGCCTTGGCCATCAAGGCGGCCTGCGCAATCGGAAAGTTCATGGGGTGGACCGTGTTGGGCGTTTTGTACGCCCTTTGCCATGGGGATGGAGATTTTAAGCCGCTCACTGTTACTTGATGCATCCGCGCTGACGATGGCCCCCGGCGCCGCGGGCGTTTGCAGCAGACAGAAACGCGCCAAAAGGAAACGAATCGATGCATCAGCAATCGGTGTTTTCCCTATGTTAACGGACCGATCAGCCCGAGGCCGTGCCCTAGAATGCGATTTCGCCCGCGTTACGCTTCTTTCACATTTTTGCCACGAATTCCCATCCGCCCACGGGTAGTTGCGGGTTTACGCGTTGATGTGACACCCGGCATATGCGCACAATCCATGACACAAATCTGTCACGCCCTGCGCCTAGCATCGGCGGATTGTTCTTTCGTCTCGCTTCGAGGAGTTTTCATGAATTTCAAACCATTGGCCATCGCTGCAGCCATTGCTGCCACCTGTGTTTCCGCCCAAGCCCAAACCGAGATCCAGTGGTGGCATTCGATGACGGCGGTGAACAACGAGTGGGTCAACGACCTGGCCAAGCAGTTCAATGAAAGCCAAAAGGAATACAAGATTGTTCCTACGTTCAAGGGTGTCTACGACGAGAGCATGACGGCAGCGATTGCCGCCTTCCGTTCGGGCAACGCTCCCCACATCCTGCAGGTGTTCGAAGTCGGCACCGCCACCATGATGGCTTCCAAGGGCGCAACCGTGCCCGTCGGCAAGATCATGACCGACGCCGGCCTGAGCTTCGACCCCAAGGCCTACATCCCCGCCGTGGCCGGTTACTACACCGCCCCCAACGGCCAGATGCTGAGCTTCCCGTTCAACAGCTCGACCACGATCTTCTATTACAACAAGGACGCCTTCAAGAAGGCCGGCCTGAACCCCGACGTCGCGCCCAAGACCTGGCCCGAAGTGTTCGAAGCCGCCAAGAAGCTCAAGGCCAGCGGCCACAGCTGCCCCATGACCCTGGCCTGGCAAGGCTGGACCCAGCTCGAGAGCTTCTCGACCTGGCACAACGTCGAATTCGCCACCAAGGCCAACGGCATGGGCGGCATGGATTCGCGCATGAAGGTCAACTCGCCGCTGCACGTCAAGCACATCGACAACCTGGGCAAGGCCGCTGCCGCCGGCGAGTTCGTCTACAAGGGCCGTGCGTCGTCCGCACAGGCTTCGTTCACTTCCGGTGAATGCGCGATGATCCAGACTTCGTCGGGCTTCTACGGCGACGTGGCGAAGAACGCCAAGTTTGCCTATGCCCTGGCTCCCCTGCCTTACTACCCCGATGTCAAGGGCGCACCGCAGAACACCGTGATCGGCGGCGCTTCGCTGTGGGTCATGGCCGGCAAGAAGGCCGAAGAGTACAAGGGCGTGGCCAAGTTCTTCGACTTCCTGTCGCAAAGCAAGGTCCAGGCCGCCAGCCACCAGCGCACCGGCTACCTGCCCGTCACCATGGCTGCCTACGACCTGACCGAAAAGTCGGGCTTCTACCAGAAGAACCCCGGCACCGATGTCGCCGTGCAACAGATGATCCGCAAGGTCACCGACAACTCGCGCGGTATCCGCCTGGGCAACTACGTGCAGATCCGCACCATCGAGGACGAAGAACTCGAACAGGTGTGGAGCGGCAAGAAGTCCGGCAAGGAAGCCCTGGACTCCATCGTCAAGCGTGGCGACGAATTGCTGGTGCGTTTCGAACGCGCCAACAAGAAGTAAGCAATTTATACAAGGCTAAACCCCTATATTTGACGATATAGCGGGTTTTACGCTGGCACAGCGGCTGCCAGCTAGGCACAATACGCGCATATTCGCTGGATTAAGCGCTTCGACTCGGTTCGTTTAGATTCGCTTTTCACACCCAAGGTGGCCGGCGCCTTCCAATCCTCCGAATCCCATCAAAGGGGTTCGGCGGTTTTTTTTGTTTGTGAATCCCATGGAAAAACGCGTACTTTTCCGCTCGACATGGTTGCCCTGGGTGCTGTTGCTGCCCCAGTTGCTGATCATTGGTGTGTTCTTCTTCTGGCCTGCGGCCCAGGCCGTGCTCCAGTCGTTCCAGATCGAAGATGCCTTTGGCATGAGCACGGAATGGGTGGGGCTGGAGAACTTCGCCAACCTGCTGGACGATCCGACCTACCTCAACTCCTTCATGCGCACCGCACTGTTCTCGGTGCTGGTGGCAGGCCTGGGTATTGCGATCTCGTTGATCCTGGCGATCTTTGCCGACCGCATCGTGCGCGCGGCCATGCTCTACAAGACGCTGCTGATCGTTCCCTACGCCGTGGCCCCGGTGATTGCCGGCGTGCTGTGGATGTTCATGTTCTCGCCTTCGCTGGGCGTCGTCGCCCACTACCTGGGCGAGCTGGGCTACAACTGGAACCACATCATGAACGAGAACCAGGCCATGGCGCTGGTGGTTCTGGCTTCGGTGTGGAAGCAGATCTCGTATAACTTCCTGTTTTTCCTGGCCGGCCTGCAGTCGATTCCCAAGTCGCTGATCGAAGCCGCGTCCATCGACGGTGCCGGCCCATGGCGTCGCTTCTGGAACATCCAGCTGCCGCTGCTGTCGCCGACCACCTTCTTCCTGCTGGTGATCAACATCGTCTATGCGTTCTTCGATACCTTCGGCATCATTGACGCGGCAACCGCCGGCGGCCCTGGCCAATCGACCTCGATCCTGGTCTACAAGGTCTATCAGGACGGCTTCAAGTCGCTGGACCTCGGCAGCTCCGCAGCCCAGTCGGTGATCCTGATGATCATCGTGGTGGCCCTGACCGTGGTGCAGTTCCGCTACGTCGAAAAGAAGGTGCAGTACTGATGTTCGCCCTCTCTACCGCACCTCTCTTTGTGAATCTGGAGTCCTCCCATGGTTGACCGCCGTCCCTGGATCACCATCCTGTCCCACCTCGTGCTGATCGTGGGCGTGCTGATCGTGGCCTTCCCCCTGTACCTGGCCTTTGTCGCGTCCACGCACACCGCGGATGCGATTGTCCAGTCGCCCATGCCGCTGCTGCCCGGCGCCCATATGTGGGAAAACTACCAGGCTGCGCTGTTCGGCTCTGGCAAGCTGGGCTCGAACACCAACGTCATGCACATGATGTGGGTCAGCTTCATGACCGCGATGATCATCACCGTCGGCAAGATCGCGATCTCGCTGCTGTCGGCTTTTGCCATCGTCTACTTCCGCTTCCCCTTCAAGATGCTGTGCTTCTGGGCCATCTTCCTGACGCTGATGCTGCCGGTGGAAGTGCGTATCCTGCCGACCTACAAGGTCGTGGCTGAACTGGGCATGCTCAACAGCTACGCCGGTCTGACATTGCCGCTGATCGCCTCGGCCACCGCCACCTTCCTGTTCCGCCAGTTCTTCCTGACGGTGCCGGACGAGCTGGTCGAAGCCGCGCGCATCGACGGCGCCGGCCCGATGCGCTTCTTCAAGGATGTGCTGGTTCCCCTGTCCAAGACTTCGGTTGCCGCACTGTTCGTGATCCAGTTCATCTATGGCTGGAATCAGTACCTGTGGCCGCTGCTGATGACGACCAGCGAAGACATGTACCCGGTGGTCATCGGTATCAAGCGCATGCTTGCCGGCGGTGAAGCCGCGGTGGATTGGAACATCGTGATGGCCACCGCCATCATCGCCATGCTGCCTCCCGCAGCGGTGGTGATGTTGATGCAAAAGTGGTTCGTAAAGGGCTTGGTGGACACCGAGAAATAAGCCCAGCACCGCTCCTTTTGAACCTCTGAACGATCTGAACGAATACTCTCATGGCATCCATTACCCTCAAGAACGTCGTCAAGCGCTACGGCAGCGGCAAGACCGCAGTTCCCGTGATCCACGGCGTCAACGCTGAAATCAAGGACGGCGAATTCATCGTCATCGTCGGCCCCTCGGGCTGCGGCAAGTCGACGCTGTTGCGCATGATTGCCGGCCTGGAAGAAATTTCCGGCGGCGACATCTCCATCGGCGAGCGCGTGGTCAACAACCTGGAGCCGGCCCAGCGCGACATCGCGATGGTGTTCCAGAACTACGCGCTGTACCCGCACATGACGAACTTCGAAAACATGGCCTACGGCCTGAAGATCGCCAAGGTGCCCGTCGACGAGATCAAGCAGCGCGTCGACAAGGCCGCGAAGATCCTCGAGCTCGGCCACCTGCTTGACCGCAAGCCGCGCCAACTCTCGGGCGGCCAGCGCCAGCGCGTGGCCATGGGCCGCGCCATCGTGCGCCAGCCCAAGGTGTTCCTGTTTGACGAGCCGCTGTCCAACCTCGACGCCAAGCTGCGCGCGCAGACCCGCATCGAGATCCAGAAGCTGCACCACGAACTGGGCATCACCAGCCTGTTCGTGACCCATGACCAGGTCGAAGCAATGACGCTGGCCCAGCGCATGATCGTCATGAACGGCGGCGTGATGGACCAGTTCGGCACGCCCGAAGAGGTCTACAACACCCCGGCAACGACCTTCGTCGCCAGCTTCATCGGCTCGCCGCCCATGAACCTGCTGAAGAACGCGCCCGGCGGCAAGGCCGGCCAGATCCTGGGCATCCGCCCCGAGCACATCGACATCGTTGCCTCCGGCGGCTGGGAGATGCAGGTCATCACCGTCGAACTGCTGGGCGCCGAGCGCCTGGTCTACGGCACCGTGGGCGGCGAAATGGTCACCGTGCGCATCGAGGAAGCCCACAGCTTCCCCAAGGCCGGCGACACCATCCGCATCCAGCCGCGCGAAGAGCGCCGCCTGCATTGGTTCAATGCGGAAACTGGGAAACGCACCCCCTGAGCCGCTTCGCGGCTTCCCCCTCTCATCCTTCGGTGGAGGGGGACGACGCCCTCGCTGCGGGGCGGCCCTTGCTCGGCGTCTCCTTGCTGGATCGCGCCAGTTTCATGGGCTGCCCCATGGATAACGTACTGACTGGATTTGCGATGACCGCCCCCTCGACCTCCTGGCCCTATCCCCGCTGGATTGCCCACCGCGGTGCAGGAAAGCTCGCGCCCGAGAACACCATGAGCGCCTTCCGCCTGGGCGCGGCCCATGGCTGGCGCATGTTCGAATGCGATGCCAAGCTCAGCAGCGACGGCGTGCCGTTCCTGCTGCACGACGCGACGCTGGAGCGCACGACCAACGGCCAGGGCACGGGCAGCGACCTCTCGCTGGGCGAGATTGCCCAGCTGGACGCCGGCAGCTGGCATTCGCGCGCCTACGCAGGCGAAGCCCTGCCCACGCTCGAGGCGCTGGCGCGCTGGTGCCTGGCCAACCATTTCTGCCTGAACGTGGAAATCAAGCCCACCCCGGGCCAGGAGGCCGAGACCGGCCGCGTGGTCGCCGAGCTGATGAACCGCATCTGGCCGGCGGATGCCGTGCAGCCGTTCTTCACGTCCTTCAAGCCCGAAGCCCTGCAGGCCGCCAAGCTGGCCGCGCCGCATATTCCGCGCGGCCTGCTGGTCGACAAGCTGGCCGCAGACGACGCCGATTTCCAGATCGCCCAGGAGCTGGGCTGCGTTGCCATGGTCTTCAACCACGCGCTGTGGGATGCTGCGTGTGTCGCCCAGGTCCACGGCCTGGGCATGCGCTGCATCAGCTACACCGTCAACGACGAGTGGGCCGTGCAGCGGCTGCTCGATCTGGGCACGGACGGCATCATCAGCGACCGCGTGGATCTTTTCAGCCCGGCTGCTTGAAACCGGGCTGTGTGAATACCGGGGCTTCGATCCTTCGACGGGCTCAGGACTCAGCCCGAACGGCCCCGGCCATGCCGCGAGGCAAACGTTCGTGGCGAGCCTCCTGCCCCGCTCGCCCCGAGCCTCCTGCCCTGCTCGCCCTGAGCACCCTTTCCCCGTTCGCCCTGAGCTTGTCGAAGGGCATGGCGCAAACAAAAATCCCGGCCAAGGCCGGGATTTTTCATGGGCGCCTGAAACTCAGGCCTTGCCGGGCAGCGGCAGCTGCGCGCGCACATAGTCCGCCACGCCCTGCATCACCTTGTCCAGATGCGCCTGCAGCGGCGCGAAGCCGGCATTCGGCGCGCGCGTGTCCTCGTCCATGTAGATCGGGCGGCGGATCTCGATCTGCAGGCTGTGGCGGTTGAGCTGCGGCTGGCCTATGCGGCCTATCAGCTCGACGCCCTTGTAGGGCTCGTTGTAGGCCACGCTGTAGCCGCCGGCCTGCAGCAGCTCGCCCACCAGGCGAATGAACTCCGGCGCGCAGGTCGTGCCGTCGCGGTCGCCGAGAACGAAGTCGGCCAGCGTGGCATCGGTGCGGCCCAGGCGGCGGTAGACGTCATTCGGCATGGAGTGCAGGTTCAGATGCCAGACGCCGCCAAAACGCGCGACGCTGGCGTCTATCGCCTGCTGCAAGGCCGCATGGTAGGGCTGCCAGTAGTGCGCCAGCCGCGACTGCACTTCGGCCACGCTCAGCAGGCGGTCGTACAGCGGCGTTGCCTGGCCGTCGCGCACGATGCGCTGCCAGATCAGCCCCAGCCCCTGGCGCGTCTTGACGCCGGGCGACAGCGGCGACGGCCAGGCCGTGGCCAGCTGCGCCGGGTCGATGTCGTCGGCCGAACGGTTGACGTCGATGTAGGTGCGTGGAAACGTCGCCGCCAGCAGCGTCGCGCCATGCGCTGGCCAGCGCTGCCAGAGCTTGTGCACATCGGTGTCCTCGCCGCGGCGCAGCAGCGCCAGGTCCACGCAATGGCCGAAGTCGGCCGGGTAGGCCGTGCCGCTGTGCGGCGAATCGCAGACCAGCGGCAGGGCCGGCGCGGTGGGCGCGACCACCTCGACCGGAGTGTCCGGCCGGGGCTGCAGGAAAGCAGGCAACAGCATCAATCAAGCTTGATGTTGGCGCGCTTGGCAACGGCTGTATAGCGGTCGATGGCGGCGGTGATCTGCTTGCTGAACTGGGCCGGCGTATTGCCCATGGACTCGCCCGAGATGCCCTTTTGCTTCTCAAGGTAGTCGGGCATGGCCATGACCTTGTGCGCCGCGGCATTGAGCTTGGCAATGATGGCCGGGGGCGTGCCCGCGGGCGCGACCAGGCCGAACCAGCCGCCGTCTCCCATGCCGGGAAAGCCCAGCTCGGTGTAGGTCGGAACATCGGGCAGCACGTCGCTGCGCTTGAGGGCGAGCACGGCCAGGGGGCGCAGCTTGCCCGACTTGATGTGCGGCAGCGTCGAGGGCAGGTTGTCGGTCATCGCCGTGACCTGGCCTGCAAGCGCGTCGTTGATGGCCTGGCCTGCACCCTTGTAGGGGATGTGCAGCATGTTGATGCCCGCCAGGTTCATGAAGTTCTCGATGTTCGCATGGCCGAGCGAGCCGTTGCCAGGCGAGGCAAAGGTGTACTTGCCGGGATGGGCCTTGGCCAGCGCAATGAACTCCTGCATGGTCTTGGCCGGCACGCTGTTGTGGATCACGAACACGCTGGGCACGGACATCACATTGGTGATGGGCGCGAAGTCCTTGACGGCGTCATAGGGCAACTTGGCCATGATGGCCGGGTTGGCGCCATGCGTGGACACCGTCGCCATGCCTATGGTGTAGCCATCGGGCGCGGCCTTGGCAATCGCATCGGCGCCGATGGAGCCGCCCGCGCCGCCACGGTTCTCGACCACCACGGCCTTGCCCAGCACCTGGCCCATCTTGTCGGCCAGCAGGCGCGCAACCATGTCCGTGGAACCGCCCGCACCGAACGGCACGATCAGGCGCAGCGGACGGTTGGGGTAATCGGCCTGGGCATGGGCCAGGGGCGCCAGCAGGGCCGTCGCAGCGCAGGCTGCAAGGCTGGACAACAGGGTACGACGCAGTGCCATGGGGGAATCCTCTCGGGGGATGTGGTTGGAAGCCGCCATTCTGGACAGCCCGCGCAGCGGCGAAAAGAGACAAAATGACAAGCAACTATTACCAACCGTCATAATTGCCCGCGCCATGCGCATGCACTCCCCCTCTCTTTCCGAATTGCACGCGTTTGCCACCGCGGCGCGCCTGGGCAATTTCTCGCTGGCGGCCGACGATCTGCATGTGACCCAGGGCGCGATCAGCCGCGCGATTGCCCGGCTCGAGGAACACCTGGGCCTGGCCTTGTTCGAGCGCCATGGCCGCCACAGCGTGCTGACCAGCGCGGGCCGGGCCTACCTCGACGCGGTCGGCCCGGCCATCGTGAGTATTGAATCGGCATCGGCCCAGCTGCGCCGCCCGCAGGCCGGCGTGCAGCTGCGCCTGTCGGTCACGCCCACGCTGTTCAGCCACTGGCTGATTCCGCGCCTGCCCGACTTCAAGGCGCGCTTTCCGGGCGTGATGCTGTCGTTTGCGCCCTACCGGCGCGACGACCCGGTCACTGCGCCGGAAATCGACGGCTGGCTTCGCATAGGCCAGGACCCCTGGCCGGCAAGCATCGCCGCCGACTACATCGTCGGGCGTGAACTGGTGCCGATCTGCCGGCCGCAGGACCTGCAGGGCCCGCAAGCCATACGCCAACCCGCCGACCTGCTGCGCCGCCCGCTGCTGGCGCATACCAATTACCAGCGCAACTGGGCCCAGTGGTGGGCGCATGTGGGCGGCGCAGGCGAAGTGCCCGCGCCAGCCGCCGACTTCGAGCTGGTGTCGATGCTGGTCCAGGCGGTGATTGCCGGCATGGGCGTGGCCGTGGTTCAGCGCTGCCTGATCGAGGATGATCTGGCCGCGGGACGCATCGTGATTGCCATCGACCAGGCGGTGCAGATCGAGCGCGGCTACTTCCTGTGCCGGCCCGCGGGCCGCACGCCGACACCGGCGCTGCTGGATTTCCGCGAATGGCTGCTCAGACAGGCAGCGCCAGCCAGCGCCTCAGCGCCGCCAGGCGCCCGAGAGAACCCACTGGCAACAAGCACATAGCAACACCAGCGCCGCATAGGTGGCCAGCTTGCCATCGTGCTCGAACAGCACCAGTCCGGCCAGCAGCACGCCACAACCGACAGCGAAATTGATAGCTACCTGGGCCCACCAGCCAGTGATATGAGAAGCTTTCGATACTATGAAGCGCCCGGCCACGGCAAGGCCTAGCGCCAGCACCAGGGCCGGGGCGACAAAGTTCAGCAGATGCGCGAGCGCGGCGGGAAAACCCATGGCAAATGACCTAAATCAAGGCTTATGAAAGCAGTGGATGCCAAGTTGGCGCATAAATTTTATAATCTCAGTCTATGGCAGTCTGGGCTTTAGGCATCAACCACCACACGGCTCCGCTTGATTTGCGGGGTCGTTTTGCGTTTGCGCTCGACCAGATCGCACCGACGCTGCAAGGCCTGCGCCAATCTTTGGCAAGCAGTGGCCGGCACGACGGCGTCGAAACCGCCATTTTGTCCACCTGCAACCGCACCGAAATCTACTGCGCTGCCAACACCCCGGCCATTGCCCATACGCTGGACTGGCTGGCGCGCAGCGGCGGCGTGAGCCCCGAGGTGCTGCGCTCGCACTCCTATCAACTGGAAGAAGGCCTGGCCGCACGCCATGCGTTTCGCGTCGCCAGCGGCCTGGACTCCATGGTGCTGGGCGAAGCGCAGATCCTCGGCCAGATGAAGAACGCCGTGCGCGCCGCAGAAACCGCGGGCGCACTGGGCACCACGCTCAACCAGCTGTTCCAGCGCAGCTTTGCGGTTGCCAAGGAAGTGCGCAGCTCGACCGAGATCGGCGAGCACAGCATCAGCATGGCCGCGGCCGCCGTGCGCCTGGCCGGCCAGCTGTTCGAAGACCTGGGCAAGATCCGCATCCTGTTTGTCGGCGCGGGCGAGATGATAGAGCTCGCAACCACCCATTTCGCGGCCAAGAACCCGCAGCACATCACGATTGCCAACCGCACCATGGAGCGCGGCGAAAAGCTGGCCGCGCGTTTTGGCGCCGACGTGATGCGCCTGTCCGAGCTGCCCGACCATCTGCACGAATACGATGCGGTGATCAGCTGCACGGCGTCCAGCCTGCCCATCATCGGCCTGGGCGCGGTCGAGAGCGCGCTGAAGAAGCGCAAGCACCGCCCGATGTTCATGGTCGACCTGGCCGTGCCGCGCGACATCGAACCCGAAGTCAAGGCGCTGCGCGACGTCTATCTCTATACCGTCGACGATCTGGCGCATGTGGTGCAGACCGCCCAGGCCCACCGGCAGGCGGCCGTGGCCCAGGCCGAAGCCATCATCGACACCGGCGTGCAGAGCTTTCTGCACTGGATGGACCAGCGCAGCCCGCAGGGCGGCGTGGTGCCGCTGATCCAGCAGTTGCATGAGCAGACCGATGTCTGGCGCGCCGCGGAAATCGCGCGCGCCAAGAAGCGCCTGGCCAAGGGCGACGACATGGACGCCGTGCTTGAAGCGCTGTCGCGCGGCCTGACGCAGAAGATGCTGCACGGCACCATGGCCGAGCTGCATTCGGGCGACGCACAGCAGCGCGCCCAGACCGTTCAAGCCGTCTCGCGGCTGTTCCTGCGCTCGCAGGGCAACAAGAACGGGCTCTAGCGGCGCTCCCGGTCGCGCGCCGTACAGGCGGCGCCCCGCCCCACCGGCCCTGCGCCGGTTCCGCACCGACAGTGCAGCCCCCTTTCAGCTATGCCCTGCATAGCGCCCAACCGCTTCCCGCCATGCAAAATTTTCTCCGCAGCCAGCTGCAACGTTTCGCCCAGCGCCTAGAGGAACTCGACTTCCTGCTGTCGCGCGAGGACATCATGAGCGACATGGCCCAGTACCGCAAGATTTCGCGCGAGCACGCCGAAGTCACGGCCGTCGCCGGACGCTACGCGCGCTACGTGCAGCGCGAGGCCGACCTGGCCGCGGCCCAGGAAATGCAGGCCGATCCCGAGATGGCCGACATGGCGCAGGAAGAGATCGCCGGCGCCACGGCCGAGCTGGCCCAGCTCGAGGACGAACTGCAGCGCCTGCTGCTGCCCAAGGACCCCGACGATGCGCGCGACGCCTACCTTGAAATCCGCGCCGGCACGGGCGGCGACGAGTCGGCGCTGTTTGCCGCCGACCTGGCGCGCATGTACACGCGCTATGCGGAGCGGCAAGGCTGGAAGGTCGAGATCCTGAGCGAATCGGCCAGCGAGATCGGCGGCTACAAGGAAGTGGTGCTACGCATCGACGGCGCGGCTTCCGGCGGCGATCTCG
>JBBKVU010000217.1:0-9005 GCA_037968595.1 Comamonas sp. | reverse complement strand
GTGCTGCTGGGGCGCCCAGCCCAGGCTGGCCAGCGCGCCCTGGCTCCAGGCGAAATAGCCGGCATTGGCCAGCAGCAGGATCAACAGGGCAATGCGCAGCATGGGCGGCTTTCTGTCAGGAAAGGGGGGCGGGCCGGGGGCGCACGCTGATGTCCGAACTGGTCACGGCGCGCAGGCCGTCTGCGGTCTGCACCAGCAGCGCGCCATCGGGGCCCACGCCCCGGGCCAGGCCGGTCTGACCGTCGCTCAGGTTGACTTCGCGCTGCAGCAGCAGGTCGCGCTCGGTGAATTGCGAGCGCAGGGGCGCAAAGCCATGAAGGGCAAATGCCTGCAGGGCGCGCACCAGCGGCGGCACGACACGGGCCAGCGCCGTGGGCGCGTCCAGCGTGGCGTCGACTTCACGCAGGCTTGCCGGCGTGGTCGACAGACCCTGGCTGTCTGGGGGGCGCACGTTCAGTCCCACGCCTATCACCACATAGCGGTCAGGCCCCGTGAGACCGATTCCGCTGGCGGTTTCAATCAGGATGCCGCCGAGCTTGCGATCGCCTTCGAGCCAGAGGTCGTTGGGCCACTTGAGGCCCAGGCGAAGCCGGTCCTCGCCCGCGGCGGGCAGTTGCGGCTGCAGGCTCTGCGCCAGGCTCACGCCCACGGCCAGCGACAGTCCCGACCATTCGGCCGGCGCCATGGGCAGGCCCAGGGAGAATGTCAGCGAATCGCCGATCTCGCTGACCCATTGGCGACCCAGCCGGCCGCGTCCCGCGGTCTGCTGCTCGGTGACCAGCAGGATGGGCTCGCAGCGGCCGGCGCGCGCGCGGCGCATGAGTTCGGTGTTGGTCGAGTCGACTTCAGGCAGGATCTCGACGCTAAAGCCTTCGAGCAGCGGGCTCACGGCCTGCCACAGCGCCTCGGCGGGCCAGCGTATGGGGTTGGCGGGCAGGCTCATGCGCGGCGCCCCTTGCGGGCTGTGACCGGCTCGGCGTCGGGCATGGGCGGGCGCCAGCCGCGCTTGGGAGCCAGCAGCGTGCCGCGGCAGTTGGCCGCGCCGCAGTAACAGGGATACTCGGCCTTGAGCTTGGCCGTGTAGCGCTCCTCGAGCATCAGCCCATAGTCGTAGTTCAGCTCCTCGCCCGCGGCGATGTTGCGCAGCGCGGTGATGAAGATCCGGCCGTCGCGCTCGTCGGTATAGCAGTTGGGGTTGCAGCTGTGGTTGATCCAGCGCGAGGAGTTGCCGCCGAAGTTGGCGTCGATCACGCGGTCTTCGTCGACATGGAAGTAGAACGTGTGGTTGGGCTGCAGCGGATCGTGCGGATGACGGTCCTGGGCCTGCTGCCAGGAAATGATTTCACCCGTGTATTCAATGAGGACTTCGCCCTCGGCAATATCCTGCACGGCAAAGACCCCCTTGCCGTGGACGCCGGAGCGCCGGGTCTGTATGCGGCGCTGTGCCGATGTAGACGGAGTGGGGTGCTGGGTGCGGGGCATTGGAATCTCTGATACTTTGAATATGCACACATGCGCGTGCGCGTGCACGCGTAGGAATGGATTGTAGAAGCGCTCGCCGACCCTGGAGGGCGGTCGCTTGAAATGACGAGAACACACAATGACAAAAACACTGGTGATTGCCGAGAAGCCTTCCGTGGCGCAGGACATTGTTCGCGCACTGACCCCGATCGCTGGCAAGTTTGAAAAACACGATGACCATTTCGAGAGCGACACCTATGTGGTGACCAGCGCCGTCGGCCACCTGGTGGAAATCCAGGCCCCCGAGGAGTTCGACGTCAAGCGCGGCAAATGGAGTTTCGCCAACCTGCCGGTGATTCCGCCTTTCTTCGACCTCAAGCCCGTCGACAAGACCAAGAGCCGGCTCAACGCCGTGGTGCGCCTGGCCAAGCGCAAGGACGTGACCAAGCTGATCAACGCCTGTGACGCGGGCCGCGAAGGCGAGCTGATCTTCCGCCTGATCGAGCAGTACGCGGGCGGCAACAAGCCGCTGGGCAAGCCGGTGCAGCGCCTGTGGCTGCAGTCGATGACGCCCCAGGCGATCCGCGCGGGCTTCGAGAGCCTGCGCAGCAACGAGCAGATGCAGGGCCTGGCCGACGCCGCGCGCAGCCGCTCCGAGGCCGACTGGCTGGTGGGCATCAACGGCACGCGCGCCATGACGGCGTTCAATTCGCGCGACGGCGGCTTCTTCCTGACCACCGTCGGCCGGGTGCAGACACCCACGCTGTCGGTGGTCGTCGAGCGCGAGGAAAAGATCCGCAAGTTCGTCAGCCGCGACTACTGGGAAATCCACGGCACGTTTGGCGCCCGGGCCGGCGCCTACCTGGGCAAGTGGTTCAACCCGCAGTGGAAGAAAAACGAAGACCCCGAAATGCGCGCCGACCGCGTCTGGAACCTGGCCGAGGCCCAGGCCATTGCCCAGGCCGCGCGCGGCAAGCCCGCGGTGGTGACCGAGGAAAGCAAGCCCACGACCCAGGCCTCGCCGCTGCTGTTCGACCTGACCAGCCTGCAGCGCGAAGCCAACGGCAAGTTCGGCTTCTCGGCCAAGACCACGCTGTCGATTGCCCAGAGCCTCTACGAACGCCACAAGGCGCTGACCTATCCGCGTACCGATTCGCGCGCGCTGCCCGAGGACTACCTGCCCGTGGCCCAGCAGACCTTCGAGATGCTGGCCAAGAGCGGCATGCGCCATCTCGAGCCGTTTGCCCAGCAGGCGATCAGCAACAACTACGTGCGCCCGACCAAGCGCATCTTCGACAACAGCAAGGTGTCGGATCACTTTGCCATCATCCCGACCACCCAGGCGCCCAGCGGCCTGAGCGAGGCCGAGCAAAAGCTTTATGACCTCGTGGTGCGCCGCTTCATGGCGGTGTTCTTCCCCAGCGCCGAACACCAGGTCACGACGCGGATCAGCCGCGTCGACGACAACCACTTCAAGACCGAAGGCAAGGTGCTGGTAAAGCCGGGCTGGCTGGCGATCTACGGCAAGGAAGCCGCGCACGAAGTCGAGGATGCCAAGGAAGGCGACAAGGGCCAGAACCTGGTGCCGGTGCAGCCCGGGGAGCAGCCGCTGGCCGAGTCGGTCGACCCCAAGGCACTGAAGACCAAGCCGCCGGCGCGCTATTCCGAAGCCACGCTGCTGGGCGCCATGGAAGGCGCGGGCAAGCAGGTCGAGGACGAGGAACTGCGCTCGGCGATGCAGGAAAAGGGCCTGGGCACGCCAGCCACCCGCGCCGCCATCATCGAAGGCCTGCTGACCGAGAAATACATGCTGCGCGAAGGCCGCGAGCTGATTCCCACGGCCAAGGCCTTCCAGCTGATGACGCTGTTGCGCGGCCTGGGCGTGGAAGAACTGTCGCGCGCCGATCTGACCGGCGAGTGGGAGTACAAGCTGTCGCAGATGGAAAAGGGCCAGCTCTCGCGCGAGGCTTTCATGCAGGAAATCGCCTCCATGACCGAGCGCCTGGTGAAGAAGGCCAAGGAATACGACCGCGACACCATTCCCGGTGACTACGCGACGCTCTCCACGCCCTGTCCCAATTGTTCGGGCGTGGTCAAGGAAAACTACCGCCGCTACGCCTGCACGGGCGCCGACGGCAAGCAGGCCGGCTGCGGTTTCTCGTTCACCAAGTCGCCCGCGGGCCGCACGTTCGAGACGCACGAGGCCGAAACCCTGCTGCGCGAGCGCCGCATAGGCCCGCTGGACGGCTTCCGCTCCAAGGCCGGCTGGCCGTTTGTCGCCGAAGTCGCCATCGTGCGCGACGAGGACAACAACAACTACAAGCTGGAATTCGACTTCGGCGATGACGCGAACTCCGAAGACACCGGCGAGATCGTCGATTTCGCCAGCCAGCAGCCGCTGGGCGCCTGCCCCAAGTGCGGCGCGCCGGTGTTCGAGCATGGCAGCAACTATGTCTGCTCCAAGGCCGTGCCCACGCTGGCCCAGGCCGCGCCCAGCTGCGACTTCAAGAGCGGCCAGATCATCCTGCAGCAGCCCATAGAGCGCGAGCAGATGGTCAAGCTGCTGACCACGGGCAAGACCGACCTGCTCGAGAAGTTCGTCTCCAACCGCACGCGCCGCGCGTTCAAGGCCTTCCTGGTCTGGGATGCGACCGAAGGCAAGGTGAACTTCGAGTTCGAGAAGCGCGATTCGAAGTACCCGGCGCGCAAGACCGCGGGAGCGCCGGCGAAGAAGGCTCCGGCGGCCAAGAAGGTCGCGGCCGCGAAGAAGGCGCCGGCCGCGAAGAAGGTGGCCGCTGCCAAGACCCCGGCGGTCAAGGCGCCGCGCAAGGTGGCTTCCAACCTGACGCCCAGCACCGAGCTGGCCGCGGTGATCGGCAGCGACATGGTCGCGCGCACCGAAGTCATCAAGAAGGTCTGGGACTACGTCAAGGCCAACAACCTGCAGGACGCGACCAACAAGCGCGCGATCAACGCCGACGCCAAGCTCAAGCCGGTGTTCGGCAAGGACCAGATCACGATGTTCGAACTGGCGGGCATCGTCGGAAAACACCTGGCCTGACGGCGCGGGAGTCATCTAAGGTACACACGGCGGCGCGCGCAATGCGCTACGCTGTGGCCATGGCCATTACGAACGCTTCCCCGCTTCCGCCCGGCATGCCGGCCCGTGTGCTGCGCCTCGAAGGCAGCAGCAACTTCCGTGACCTCGGCGGCTATACGACCGCCGACGGCCGCAGCCTGCAATGGCGGCGGCTGTTCCGCTCCGATCATCTGGCGGGGCTCTCCGATGCTGACCTGCAGGCGCTGGCTGATCTGAAGATCGGTCACAGCGTGGACTTTCGTGGAGTCAACGAAATCACGGCCCAGGGCTATGCCTGGCCGCAGTTCCAGCGCCATGCCTTCATGGTCGAGCCCACCGTGGTGCAGCGCACCCAGGAACTGCTGGCGGCCGGCCACAGAATGACGGCGGCCGACACCGTGGGTCTGATGCAGGACACCTACCGCAGTTTCGTCAAGCTCAATGCCGACCGCTTCGCGCGCCTGTTCCAGCTGCTGCTGCAAAGCGATGCACCGCTGGTGTTCCACTGCACGGCGGGCAAGGACCGCACGGGCTGGGCCGCGGCGCTGATCCTGCATGCGCTGGGGGTGTCGCGCGAACAGGTGATGGAAGACTATCTGCTGACCAATGCACACTACCAGCGGCCGCCATCCACGGTGGCCGGTCGCCTGCCAGAGGAGGTGCTGGAAGTGCTGTGGCGTGTACAGGAACCTTTTCTCGATGCCGCCATGGACCTGGTGGACCGCGACCATGGCGGCATGGACCGCTACCTGGCCGAAGTGCTGGGCATGGACCGCGCGGCGCGCGCCCGGCTCGCCGAGCGCTATCTGGCATGAGGGACGCACATCCCACATCCCGTTACCTGCGTCTGTCGCTGCAGGCCCTAGCATCAAGCCTTGTCACAAGGAAGTATTCATGAAGACTTGCATGCAATGGTGCGCCGCCCTGGCGCTGGCCGCAGGGCTTGCGGGCTGCGCGGGCGGCAGCCCGGCAAACCGCGACGGTGGGCAAAGCAGCAGCGGCATCACGGTGTTTGGCGATATCGATGTGGGCGTGAGCCGGGTGCGCTGACCACCTCCCGGCTCGCCCTGAGCTTGCCTCGCCGGCAGCGTCGAAGGGCCGAGAACAGAACCTCCTCAGCCCCCATGCGTGGCAATTTCACGCGCCACTTCTGCGTGCAGGCTGAGCTGCCGCGCCGACGGCGGCTTGTCCAACAGGCTGGCGACCACGATGGCCAGCGTGGCGAATGCAAAGCCCGGCACCATCTCGTAGAGCTGCAGCCAATGGTAGTGCTGCCAGACCAGCACCGTCAGCGCGCCAACCACCATGCCCGCGAGCGCGCCGTTGCGCGTCATGCGCGGCCAGACCAGGCTCAGCAGCACCACCGGACCGAAGGCCGCGCCGAAGCCGGCCCAGGCATAGCTGACCATGCCCAGCACCTTGCTTTGCGGATCCTGGGCAATCAGGATGGCGATCACGGCCACGGCAAACACCATGGCGCGGCCGAACCAGACCAGTTCGCGCTGGCTGGCCTGCTGGCGCAAAAAGGCCTTGTAGAGGTCCTGCGTGAGCGCGCTGGCGCAGACCAGCAGCTGGCATGACAGCGTGCTCATGATCGCGGCCAGCACCGCAGCCAGCAGCACGCCGCTGATCCAGGGGTTGAACAGCAGCTTGGCGACCTCGAGGAACACGCGCTCGGCATTGGCGTTCACGCCCGCGGCCAGCTCCGGGCGCTGGCCGAAGAAGGCAATGCCGAAGAAGCCCACGGCCACGGCGCCGCCCAGGCACAGCACCATCCAGGTCATTCCTATGCGCCTGGCCTTGGGAATGGTCCGGGCCGACTCGGCCGCCATGAAGCGCACCAGTATGTGCGGCTGGCCGAAGTAGCCCAGGCCCCAGGCCAGCAGCGAGATCACGGCAATGGTGTCCAGCGAGGCCAGCATGTCGGTCGCGGCCGGGCGCGCAGCGGCAATGGCCGCGTGGCTTGCGGCCACGCCGCCGTCGGCATGAATGACCATCAGCGGCGCGAGGATCAGCGCCGTGATCACCAGCGAGGCCTGGATGGTGTCGGTCCAGCTCACGGCCAGAAAGCCGCCGACAAACACATAGGCCATGGTGGCCAACGCGCCTACCCACAGCGCGAGCCCGTAATCCATGCCGAACATGCTTTCAAACAGGCGCGCGCCCGCGACCACGCCTGAAGCGCAGTAAATGGTGAAAAACACCAGGATGACCAGCGCCGTGACGATGCGCAGCAGATGGCTGGTGTCTTCGAAGCGGTTGCTGAAGTAGTCGGGCAGCGTCAGCGCATTGCCCACTTTCTCGGTATAGATGCGCAGTCGCGCCGCAACAAAGCGCCAGTTGAGCCAGGCGCCCAGGCACAGGCCGATCGCTATCCAGGACGCCGACAGTCCCGACACGAACACCGCTCCGGGCAGTCCCATGAGCAGCCAGCCGCTCATGTCGGAGGCCCCGGCAGACAGCGCCGTGACCACGCTGCCCAGGCTGCGCCCCCCGAGGATGTAATCCGACAGATTGCTCGTGGCCCGGTAGCCGAGCCAGCCGACAAGCAGCATTGCCAGCAGATAGATGGCAAAAGTAACGGTGGTGGGCAGATTCGCGGTCATGGCGTCTCCTGGATGGGTGAGGGGTTTTTGTGATTTTGGCCACTCCCCATCCGACAGCCATGGCAGTGAACGCCGCGTGCGCATGCCCTCTGGCGAACACCCGCCATCCCTTTATGCCTGCAGGCAGTCGGTGGCCGATTGCTGTGGACTATCGACTTGATTTAACAATTGCAATGAATGTTTTTTTTTGGATGGTTTGATAATGAAGCGTCGGTGTGTGCAAATGAATCTTTGATTTCCGGGCGTACTGCGTGCTTCCAGCAGGCGTTACACCCTTTTACTCAGACCATGCCACCCAGGCCAGCCGCTGGGTCCGTGATCTTCCTTTTACGGGGTAGAACGCTATGGATTCGAAAACGACGATGCGGTCCGGCGCGTCGGCAGCCCTGCTGCCCGACCTGGCCCAGGACCTTGGCCCGGCCCTGCCGGAATCCGATATCCTGGTTCCGCTGCCCGCAGGCGAGTCTGCCCCCGCCGCCGAGCGCTCCCGCTGGTATTTTCCGGTCCGCGCCAAGTTCACCATCGCCCTGCTGCTGGGCATTGGCTGGGGCCTCTTTGCCCACACCATGGCCCAGCCCTGGATAGAGGACTTTTCGCGCATTGTCGGCACCGTGCCGGCCTACCTTGCCATCTACGGCATCGCGGTGATTCCGGGCTTCATCAATGCATTTCTGATTGTGAGTCTGCTGCTGGACCGCCGGCCCCAAGTCCGCCCGCATATTGCGCCGCAGGGTCTTCCGGGAATCACCATCCTGGTGGCCGCGTACAACGAGGAACAGAACATTCTCGCCACGCTGGAAAGCATAGATCGCCAGAACTATCCCGGCGCGTTCTGCGTGATTGCCATCAACGACGGCTCCACCGACGGCACGCTGGCCAAGCTGCAGTCGGTTTCCTATCCCTGGCTGCAGGTGGTGCATCTCGAGAAGAACGTGGGCAAGGCCAACGCCCTGAATGCGGCGCTCAATCTCGTGGACACGCCGCTGACGCTGACCGTGGATGGCGACAGCTATCTGTTCAAGAATGCGCTGCTGCACCTGGTGCAGCGGTATGTGAGCGATCCGCCCAACACCCGTGCCGTGGCCGGCGCCGTGCTGGTGCGCAACTCCCGAACCAACCTCGTGACCAAGGTGCAGGAATGGGATTACTTCCACGGCATCGCGGCCATCAAGCGCCTGCAGAGCATGTACCAGGGCACGCTGGTGGCCCAGGGGGCTTTTTCGGCCTACGACACGGCCGTGCTCAAGGGCATGGGCGGCTGGCCGCATACGGTCGGGGAGGACATCGTCGTGACCTGGGGCATTCTGCGCCAGGGCTGGCGCGTGGGCTTTGCCGAGAATGCCTGCCTGTTCACCAATGCGCCCGACACCTGGCGCCAGTTCATCCGCCAGCGCCAGCGCTGGTCGCGCGGCCTGATCGAGGCGTTCAAGATGCACTGGCCCATGCTTTTCAAATGGCGCATGAGCATGCTGTTCATCTGGTGGAATCTGCTGTTTCCCTATCTGGACCTGGTCTACACCGTGTTCTTCGTTCCGGGCCTGGTGCTGGCGCTGTTCGGCATCTACTGGATTGCCGGGCCGATGACGCTGCTGGTGCTGCCAGCGGCCATGCTGCTCAACTACGTGATCTTCCATATCCAGACACAGATGTTTGCCGAGCAGGGCCTGAATGTGCGCAGCAATCCCGTGGGGTTTGTCGTCTATTCATTGCTCTACAGCATCATCCTGCAGCCGGCCTGTGTCTGGGGCTATTTGAGCGAGGTTTTCAGCCGGACGAAGAACTGGGGGACCAAATGAAAAAGCGCATGGCAAAGCAATCCGCGCGCTGGCGCGCGGCGCTGTGGTTGGGCGGGGTCACGG
>JBBKVU010000216.1:0-6264 GCA_037968595.1 Comamonas sp. | reverse complement strand
ATCTGGGCCTGGGCCGCGCCTGCGCACATGGCCGCGACCACCAGGGACAGGAAGCGCAGCTGGAATGCCTTGTTTGATTTCATGGGAGGCCTTATTTTTCAGAACGCGAGCATCGCGCTCAGGTGGGCACGCCAGTCGCCGCGCTTCTCGGTGTATGAACTGCCGGCATCCAGCACACGCGCCAGATCCAGGCGGGCGCTGAAGTCGCGCCCCAGTGAGTAACGCGCGCCCACGCCGGCGCTGGCCACATCCGTGTTGCGCGGCAGGTAGGTGCCCGCAGCCTTGCGGTTGGCGCCGTAGCCGGCGTCCAGGAACGCCAGGCCGCGCAGATTGCCCGGCAGGCCTATCGCTGCGCCGAACTCAGGCGTGTGGAGCTCGGCGTTGAGAACCAGGCCGCTGTCCGCGGCCACGGCACGCTCGTCGAAGCCGCGCACCGCGTTCGTGCCGGTCAGGCCGAACTGCTCGCTTGACACCAGCGGCGTGTTGGTCAGCTGGGCATTGCCGCTCAGGCGAACCTGCCAGCCGCTGTCCAGCGCCTGCAGCACCGAGGCGCCGGCGCGAACCGCCATGAAGCCGTCGCGCGTGCTGCGATTTCCCGGTGTCAGATACGAATAGCGGTCGGTGCGACCGTCGAGGTTCGTGTAGCGCGCGCCGCTGGCGAAATTGCGCGACAGGCCGATGTTGTATGCCAGCGCCTGGTCCACCCCATCGCGCTGGCCTATATAGGTAACGCTCAGCGGCATGGTCGTGTACGGCACACACGCGGAGATGGGCGGCGTCGCTCCGGTGTGGCTGATGGGCAGGCCGTTGACATCGCAGCGCGAGTCGATGTTCTTGTGGTCCAGGCCGAACACCACCTTGGAGGCGGTCTCACCCGAGCGGCCCAGAAAGAAGTTGTAGCGCAGGCCCCAGGTCTCGCCCTTGCCGGTAAAGCCGAGCACGCCGCCTAGCGTCGGTGAAGTCGCGGGTGTGTTGACGCTGGAGCGACCATAGACGAAATCGATGCTGTCGCCCAGGGCATACAGCGGCACGCGGTAGCCCACAGAATAGACGTTCAGATTCTGCCCCGAAGGGCTGTCCGGCGACGTGGTGTAGGCCAGCGTGCCCACGTGATCGCGATCGAACAGGTTGGCGTGCTGTACCGCGATGCCGGTACGCCAGTGGCCGCTGGAAGCCGTGCCGGTGTTGTCCAGAGTGGCAATGAAGCGCAGCGGCTTGTGGTCGACCACAGACACCGTGGCATCCACCGTGCCGGGCAAGACGCCCTCGGCCATGCTCACCGACACCTGCTTGGCGGGGTTGTCGTTGGCAAGCTGAATGGCCGCAGAGAGGTCAGCCAGGCGCGGCGGCATGCCGGTTTTCAGGCTGCCCAGGCTGGCGCGAATGTTGTCGCTGCTGAAATGCTGATTGCCGACGATGTTGACCGAAGTCACCACGGCCTCCACGACACGTATCCTGACCACTCCGCCCGAAAGCTCCTGCGCCGGAACCGTCACCTTCACCGCGCTGTAGCCGGCCAGAGTGTAGGCGCGCTCGATGGCGTCCATCGCGCGCTGCACATCGGCGAATTCGCGCTGCGCGCCGATGAGCGGGGCCAGCGCCTGGTCAATGGCCTGGCTGGAGACCAGGGTGTTGCCCTCGACCTGAAAGCGCGAGATCTCGAAGCGCGCCAGCCCGGCGTCGGCAGCATGCACGGAAAAACAGGCGAGCGCGGCGCAAAACGCCAGCGGCGTCAGTCGAGCCCGCAGAAAGCGGCGTGGTGTCATCGGAACTTCTCGGCTGGCGCACGCGAAAGCACTGCCGCGGGCGGGAGGGTGTGGGATAGACAGGCCTGATGGCAGTCCAAGCCGAATTATCCGCGATGCAAACATTTTTTTACAAACAGAAAACAACGTTTACACAAGGCGGTAATTCAAAAAACCGTTGCCAAGCCAAAGCTTTCAGGCGCTGCAAATGGAGCTGACCAGGCTCCGAGGGCTCGGTGATCCAGACAACAGTCACACCCGGGGCGCCTCTCGCTACGGCCTCGCCTCATATAACGGAGACGCACAGACTTAACGCGTCGACAAACGCTGCCAGTCCGAACTCAACGCAGTTCGCCACCGCAGGGCATTGGCAGACACCGACTCGGCTGGCGCAACCTGGGAGCAGTCGCCAAGCATCGAAATGCAGGCGATTGCCGCTCAGTGCGACACAGAGCAGTGGCATCTTCAAGCCCAGCTGGACCGCTACCTGGCTGAGAAGCAGGCACTTGAACGAGAGCTTGCAAAGCCATAAAACTGTTTGCCGTCACTGGTCAGCAGGTCGCCTACCGTCAACTTCTCATGCTTGAGGAGGCCCGTGCGGCACGAGCCACTTGCAACTCAGGCTCACGCTACTTGAGCCAAGCTTGCGCGAAAGCCTTCTTGGTGAAACAGGGACTAGGCGCTTTCGATCCTCGTTAGGAATTCCCACTCAGGCAGAGCCATAGGCACGGTACGGAAATTCCGTCTTTTATTCATCGTGCTGAGTCGTGAAGATCTTGCTGTGTAGCAAACCAAATGGAGGCATCGATGAATGACAAACTTCACATGGACTGCGACGGGCAAACCGTCATCAGGTCAAACAAAATCGGCGCCTGGCTTTCCGCATTGCTGCTGTCACTCGCTGCAATGGCGGCTCACGCCACTTCTTCCTTTCCAGAGCGCGAGGTTGAGAGCACGCCCGAGCAGAGCTTCCAGATGGCACTGGAGGCGCAGACGGCGCGCGATTACCGCACGATGCTGACGCTGTTGCGTCATGCTGCTGAAGCCAGCAATATGCAAGCACAGGAAATGCTCGGCATGGCGTTGTTGGCGGGGCCGACGCTGTACGGCAGCGCAGTCCAGCCCGATCGCTGCGAGGCCGGCAAATGGATGCGCCGCGCAGCCGCTCAAGGAAGCGAAATCGGAAAACACCAGCTAACATTTCTGAATCGTCTACGTCAGGCACCATCCGGCCAAGATATATGCTCAGCACCAGGTAAATAGGAACCTTTGGATCGAATGAAACGATTCTTGGAGAATTACGTGTCCTGACCAAGGCCTATACACGGCAACGGCTGCTGCCACGCCGCGCACCTGCTTTTGCACTGGCGAAAGTTGGGCGGCCTGGTTCGCGCTGTGGCTCAAGGTCCAGCGCTCGCTATGCGCGCCAGCGTCTGGCCTTCGATGTCTTCAGTTGCAGGGCCTCATTGAGACTGGCCGTCAGCGGCTGGATGAAGCTGACAGCAGCCGATGCCGCGGCGGTGCGCAGTCGGATCGCCTGTTGCACCGCAAACTTGGCCCCGTCGATCTCGTCCTGGCGCGCTTGGACGGCGATGCCTCGGCGTTGCTGGCTCAGCGCGTCGGTCAGTCCCTGGCGGACGGTCGTGCAGGGTTTCGTTTTGCACTGACCAAATTGCGACTCAGGAGTCAAGCTATTTTCAGGGAAAGGCGTACCGTGAGATGAAGGTGATCAAACCCGATCTACCTGATCAGATCGGAGTTGCCCATGAAAACCCTCTCCAAGCCCGCAGCCTATTTAGGCGATCGACTGCCAAGCCTGCCAGACGCTCAGAGTCATCAGGCAAAGGGCAGTGACTACGTCTATTCTCCGGCCGATTACGTTTTGGCGGCGTTTGCAATGGCTCCCGAAATACGTGTCAAGAAGACCAGGCATGTCCCCGAAGAAAGCATCGCGGAGACAGGTGGCAAGGGACTTGAGCGCTGCAACTCCTAACCTGTATTCTTTCAAACCAGCAACGCTCACCGCAGACCGGCCATGGTGAAATCAAACGAGGGGCGCCATCGGAGAGAGCATTTACAAACATGTCTATGCCTAGCTTGCCTTTGACACCCATCTTTCGGAATTCCTCGTCGCTCTTGCCGCTGCTTGCGGCGATGAGATCCACGAAGCTATACAGGGTGGAATAGATGCGCATCCAGGCGTCTGCGTCGGTCTTCCCCGCCTGCAGCGACTGGGCCAGCGCGTCTTGAGCACCTTAGCTTGATCGGCAGTAGCGGCGTTCACCACCAGCAGATCAGAGAAGGCTAATAGCAATTGGCTCGAACGAGCGAACGAAGTTATCTTGGGATAATATGAAACTACCGACTTAACCTTGCGTTCCATCTGCTCGATCAAAACTTCCGTTCTGCACGAGAATGGCATCGCCATATATTAAATTAGTGGAGGTGCTTGCCAGATTGATGCTTTTTATACCTGCATTCTGAAGCGTCTGCAGCTCATTCTCCTGGCTAATCCCATCTTGGTTCAAGTCACGCCATATTCGCAAATTCGCATAGGCAGCATCACTGGCATCGAATACCCCATCGCCCGCCCCCTCGGTTGACCTTCGACGACGCTTCCCACATCCAGTTCGGACAGAGCCGCAAATCCATGGGCTGCCTTTTCCCCATTATTGAGAAGCGTCTCATCCCCAAACAACTCCTTGCCTGAATCTATTTGTCCATTGCCGTTCCGGTCCCACACAAGCAGACCATCTTCAGCGCCAACCCAAGCGGTGCCCGTCTTAATGGCATCTCCGTCCGAATCGAAAAGAATTCTATTTTCAAGCGGCGTAATTTCCAGGCCATCACCATTCAGATCAAAAATTAAAGGATCCACATATCTGACAGTTTTCACAAGAGGATCGGGAGTGCTTCCAATAGTGAGAGAAATTGCATCGCGTTGATAGGTCAATGGAAATAATTCCTGCATCAACCGTTCAACAGCATCATGATCGGCTTTGGTCAGCTGATAACTATCATCTTGATATAATTTAAATATATCATCCAAAGTGAAGCCGAAAATATTTAATAGGGGCGCAGCAAAAGCAGCCACAGCCCCAACAGGGAGCAAAACAGATCCTGCACCAATAGCCCCTGTTGCTACTGCAATACCTAAAGGAATTCCAATACCTATAGAAATTAGGTCGCCTGTGCTTATGCTCTTACCTTGATTTAGATCAATAGTTAATTGCACCGCAGATAAAAAGGAACCACCAAGACCTACTCCGTTTGCGACAGCAGATGCAGCCGGTTTGGCACTAATAATTGAGCCAATGGCCTGTGCTCCGGATCCGGCTACTCCGACAGCTGTCCCCGCTGAACCAATCGGCGACATGCCCGCCACATCTCCAGAGGTAAGCTGGTTTACTGCATCAGCTCCACCTGCCACAAAGCAACAACGTCAAGCTTTGTTCCCATATCATTTCCAAATGTATTTAAGAATTAACAGCGAAAAAAAATTCAATAAGAAATGCTGCGTAACAAGATCGAATAATCAAAGCGGAGTACGGCTTGAGCTTTGATAAATCATTTATTGCTAAGTTATACTCGCTCACCGGCCTGCCATCAAAATATTCCTTATTTAATCTGGTGACAATTGCAATTGCAATTCCTTGCAAAACCATCATGAAAATGACAATCAAAACAATCGATTTCAACCCCATACTAATGTCCTTTGCCTGTAGATGGATGGTGAAAAAATAAAAAATTTAAAGCTCATTTCAATTTATTCAAAAGCATCAGTGTTAAATAATTAGTTTGAGGTTTTCATATCACTGAGTAAGCTGAATTTGATAAGCTCTGCCGAAAGGAAATAGCAATTTGGTGATGAAAATAATTTCACTATTGAATAAGGGAAAAGGAGATGAATGTTTGGCTGCTTCGGTCTCCTATGCATTTACTTGGCATACCTTAACTGCTTCGCACTGTGAGCCACAAACTACAATTTCCGCCATCAAAATATTTCGTATTTTTAAAACAAAAAAAATAGTACATTGGTAAGTGATTTTTTACAATAGATTGGCAAAAAAATTTTAACTTCCTTGCAAGTTTCATTGCAGTCATGCCGAACAATGATCGCGTAAGTTGTCCATTTGCAGAATTATGGTATTCAAAGAAAAATTTATTGGTAAGCGCTTGCTTATCAGATGTTGAAGGCAGCATATGAGTTGGTTTTAAGTCGCCTCGTATTTTTTTTCAGTTGACCTGCTCGGCGTGGTTACTTCCTTGCCGCGTCCCACAGAATGCATGTCGTTTTTGTATTGCTGAAGCATCCCACTGCTCGTTTAGACTGGCTAACACAACTCACTTTCGGAGGCCCGCAGAGCAGTTATGCTCGGCGTCCTCATGGCCCGACGTCCCGTAAGCAAAGAACTGTGGCAGCAGCTACAACCGCTGATTCCAACTTTTGTACCCTCGCGCAAAGGTGGCCCCAGAAGGCGCACCGTCAGCGATGAAGCTGCCCTCAACGGGATACTGT
>JBBKVU010000215.1:0-2739 GCA_037968595.1 Comamonas sp. | reverse complement strand
CCGACCAGCGGCTTGGTGTCCACGCCGCGCAGCTCTTCCTCACCCACGGAGAAGGCGACGACGGGCACATCGGTGGCCTTGAGGCCGGCATTGCCCAGTTCCTTGTAGAAAGGCACGTTGGAGTCGCCGTTGATGGTCGACACCACGGCCGTCTTGCCGCCCTGGCTGAACTTCTTGATGTCGGCAACGATGGTCTGGTAGTCGCTGTGGCCGAACGGCGTGTATTTCTCGTCGATGTCGCTGTCCTTCACGCCCTTGGTCTTGAGGTAGGCGCGCAGGATCTTGTTGGTGGTGCGCGGGTAGACGTAATCGGTGCCCAGCAGCACCCAGCGCTTGGCGCCGCCGCCATCCTTGCTCATCAGATAGTCGACCGCAGGAATCGCCTGCTGGTTGGGCGCCGCGCCGGTGTAGAACACGTTCTTCGACAGCTCCTCGCCTTCGTACTGCACGGGGTAGAACAGCAGGCCGTTCATTTCCTCGACCACGGGCAGCACCGACTTGCGGCTGACGCTGGTCCAGCCGCCGAAGATCACCGCAACCTTGTCCTGGCCCAGCAGCTGCTTGGCCTTCTCGGCAAACAGCGGCCAGTTCGATGCCGGGTCGACGACCACGGGCTCGAGCTTCTTGCCCAGCACGCCGCCCGAAGCATTGATCTCATCAATGGCCATCAGCACCGTGTCCTTGAGCACGGTCTCCGAGATCGCCATCGTGCCCGACAGGCTGTGCAGCACGCCGACCTTGATGGTGTCCGCGGCCCATGCGGGCATGGCACCGAAACCCAGGCCGGCGACGGCTGCGGCGGCAGCAAGGGATTGAAGGGTGAAACGACGTTGCATGATCAGCGGCTCCTGAGGTGGTTGAACAGGTGCCGCGAAAGCTCTCGGCTTTGTTGTGCACCATGGAACCAATGCTAGGGAGCGGACCGCTTTCGGGATATACGCCGGATGGCGTATGGGGCGTGCAATGCGGGCGCGTTGCGGCATGCATGCCTGGCCTTTCGCACGATTGAAAGGCGGCGGCCGGCAGTCAACAAGCGGCATCTTCCGGCATGGCAGGCGGCGCCATCGGTTCACCATCCAGGCCTCCGAAAGCTCTTGCCGGTTGGTGCATCTATGCTTTTTCGTGACCCACGCCTTGCGTCAGCCCTGGGCCTGACACTGGCCGAGCAATTGCTGCTTGCCCTTTCCACCTACTTCATTGCCCAGGCCGGCGCCGCGCTGGCCGTTGGCGACCTCGATCGCGTGCTGCTCGACATCTCGCTGTTCTTCATCTTTGCGCTGCTGGCCTATGTCAGCAGTTCTGCGGCATGCTTGCTGACCACGCGTGCAGCCAACCGCATCTGGCGCCACTACACCCACGCCACCCTTGGCGCCGCGACGCCAAGCCTGCAATACGCATCGGACAACAACCGTAAATCGATTGCCCAATGGCTGGGCGGCGAGGCGCTCTCCACCATCGCGCAAGCCTGCGATCTCCATCGCGAGATGCTGTCGGTGGGCCTCAATATTCTGTTCACGTTGGCGGTGTTCTACCTGGCCTTGAGCTGGGACATTGCGTCGGCCATCGCGCTGTCGCTGCTGGCCTCCTTTGCGCTCATCCTTGTGCAGCGTCAAAGGATTGAACGGTCCGCCGCTGCCATGCAGCAAAGTCGCCATGCCGCAACGCTGGCCATCGAGCCGGCGTGGAACGGCGCCATGTTCGGCAGCCGCGGCATGCGCGCGCAGGCGTTTTGCAAGCTGGATGCAAAGGCGCAGCTCTATTTTGTGGAACTCCAACGGTATGTGCTGCTGGAACAGGCAGTTGCCTGCGGCCCCGTCATCATTGCCACCTTGGCATTGCTCGGGTTGATCCAGTTCACGGGTCTTTGGACGGCCACCATTGCCGGCGCGCTGGTCGCACTTCTTCCACGCAGCCTTCAGGTGTTTGGCAATGCCCATGCGCTGAGCGTCTATCTGAGCCAGTTTTTCCTGCTAAGGGCCAAGCTGCGCAATCTCGATGGCTTCTGCACGAGGCTGGAAAGATTCCCGCTGCACCAGGTGTCGCTGCACGCCATTGGCATACAGGGCCCACAAAGGCATTGGGCGCCCGCCGAACTGCTGGAGGCATTGCGGCAAGACAGGCTGCCGCGCGGGCGCTGGACCGTGACCGGGGCCAATGGCGCGGGCAAGTCGACCTTGCTCAAGCGCATCAAGGAGATGTGCGGCGATGCGCTGTTGCTCGGCCCGGAGACCGGCTTTCTCGACGCCGACAACGGGCTTTCAACGGGTCAGCGACGCATCAAGGAAATCGAGAATGCGCTTGCCATGGCACCTGCCTTGCTCCTGCTGGATGAGTGGGATGCGAATCTGGATGTCAGCAACCGAGGGAAGATCGACCGTTTGCTCGACGCGGCGTCGCGGCAAATGGTCGTTATCGAGGTGCTGCATCTGCGGCGGGGTATGCCGTAGAAAGGCACGACGCAGCCTTCTAAGCGGCCTGCCCGCGCAGCATCGCCGCCGCCTCCTGCGCCCCCATTGCCATAGCGCAGCCCAGCGGCGTAGTGCCTTGGGCATCGGTGGCGTCGACGCGCGCGCCGCGGGCAATCAGCAATTGCATGATGTCCAGGCGATTGAACATCGCCGCGAACATCAGCGGCGTGCGCCCGTCGGGCGAAGGGCTGTCGACGCCGGCGCCGTGATCGAGCAGCAGTTCGGCCATGGCCAGATCGCCCTTGAAAGCGACGCCGGCCAGCGGCGTCTG
>JBBKVU010000214.1:0-4785 GCA_037968595.1 Comamonas sp. | reverse complement strand
GTGCCGTAGTGCGGGTTGACTCCCACGCCGGAATAGGCGAACTCGACCATGTGGGTGCGGCCGATGATGGCCGCGCCGGCGGCGCGCAGCCGCGCCACGGCCAGACAGTCTGCCGTGGCTTCGGGGGCATCGGCAAGCACGCGCGAACTGGCCGCGCTGCGTGTGCCCTGGATATCGAAAAGGTCTTTTACCGAGACCGCGAGGCCGGCCAGCGGCAGCTGCGGCGCGGCGCGCGCCGCGCTCTGCATGGCGCTGTCGAAAAGGGTCTGGGCAAACACATGTTCGCAGGCGGGCGAGCTTGCCGTGGCAATCGCGGCTTGAAGCAGATCGGTGGCGCGGCATTCGCCGCTGCGCACGTTGGCGAGCGCGGAGCAGAGATCAAAGGGCATGCTTGTGGTAGAATTTTTCGGCTTTGCTGAGTGCTGCCTTGCGGCATGCAGTGCTGGGCGCGTTTTTCGCGTTTGGTGTCACGTTTCGTGCGCTAGTGTGCCCTAGTGGCAAGCAGCAAAGCAAATAGCAAACCAGTCCCCTCAAGGTGTTGCCCTCACGGGCAAATGTCGGGCTGGATTTTAGACCCAACCTTTGGAGTATTCATATGTCCGTCACTATGCGCGAAATGCTGGAAGCCGGTGTCCACTTCGGTCACCAAACCCGCTTCTGGAACCCCAAGATGGCTCCGTTCATCTTCGGTCACCGCAACAAGATTCACATCATCAACCTGGAAAAGTCGCTGCCGATGCTCCAGGCTGCGCAAAAGTTCGCCAAGCAGCTGTCCGCCAACCGCGGCACGGTGCTGATGGTCGGTACCAAGCGTCAAGCCCGTGACCTGGTGGCTGCCGAAGCCCAGCGCGCTGGCGTGCCTTACGTCGACCAGCGCTGGCTCGGCGGCATGCTGACCAACTTCAAGACCGTCAAGACCTCGATCAAGCGTCTGAAGGACATGAAGATCCAGCAGGAAGCCGGTCTGGAAGCCATGAGCAAGAAGGAACAGCTGATGTTCGCTCGCGAACTGGAAAAGCTGGAAAAGGACATCGGCGGCATCCAGGACATGAACGGTCTGCCTGACGCCATCTTCGTGATCGACGTGGGCTTCCACAAGATCGCCGTGGCCGAAGCCAAGAAGCTGGGCATCCCCCTGATCGGCGTGGTGGATTCGAACCACAACCCCGAAGGCATCGACTACGTGATCCCTGGCAACGATGACTCGGCCAAGGCCGTGGAACTGTACGCCAAGGCTATCGCTGACGCCATCATCGAAGGCCGTGCCGACGCCGTCAACGACGTGGTCAAGGCCGTGGCTGCTGAAGGCTCGGACGAATTTGTGGAAGTGCAAGAGTCGGCTGCCTAAGGTCCGGCAACGCGACCTGTCGCGATGAAGAAGCGGGGCTCTGGTAGCCCCCTTTTTTTAGCCTCAATACTTGTAACGAATCGAACTGAAACCGGAGAATTAAGATGGCTGTTATTACCGCAAAACTGGTGGCTGAACTGCGCGCTAAGACCGACGCACCGATGATGGAATGCAAGAAGGCACTGACCGAAGCCGAAGGCGATCTGGTCAAGGCTGAAGAGCTGCTGCGCGTCAAGCTCGGCACCAAGGCTGGCAAGGCTGCTTCGCGCATCACCGCCGAAGGCGTGGTTGCTGCCTACATCAATGGCAATGTCGGCGCGATGATCGAAGTCAACAGCGAAACCGACTTCGTCTCCAAGAACGACAGCTTCCTGGCCCTGGCCGATGCCGCTGCCAAGCTGATCGCCGAGCACAACCCCGCTGACCTCGAAGCACTGGCTGCTTTGCCCTACGAGCAAGATACTTTCGGCCCCACGCTGGAAGACGTGCGCAAGGGTCTGATCGGCAAGATCGGCGAGAACATGTCGTTCCGCCGCTTCAAGCACTTCAGCGGCAGCAACCTGGCTTCCTACCTGCACGGCTCGCGCATTGGCGTGGTCGTCGAGTTCGACGGCGACGCAACGGCTGCCAAGGATGTGGCAATGCACGTGGCGGCAATGAAGCCCGTCGCACTGAGCAGCTCTGAAGTGCCTGCCGACCTGATTGAAAAAGAGCGCACCGTGGCAACCGCCAAGGCCGCTGAATCGGGCAAGCCTGCCGACATCGTCGCCAAGATGGTCGAAGGTTCGGTGCAGAAGTACCTCAAGGAAGTCTCGCTGAACAACCAGGTCTTCGTGAAGGCCGCTGACGGCAAGCAAACCGTCGAGCAGATGCTCAAGGCCGCAAACACCACCGTCAAGGGCTTCACCCTGTACGTGGTCGGCGAAGGCATTGAGAAGAAGGTGGACGACTTCGCTGCTGAAGTGGCTGCCCAGGTGGCTGCTGCCAAGGCTGGCGCTTAAGTCATCCGTAGACCGTTTTCTTTCCCCTGATCTCATTTTTTACCGTACGGAGTATTTTTCATGACCCACGCAGCACCAGCCCACAAGCGCATCTTGCTCAAGTTGTCTGGTGAGGCGCTCATGGGCGACGACTCCTTCGGCATCAACCGGGCCACCATCGTTCGCATGGTGGAAGAAATCGCCGCCGTCACCCGTGTGGGTGTGCAGGTGGCGGTGGTCATCGGGGGCGGAAACATCTTTCGTGGCGTGGCAGGTGGCTCCGTAGGAATGGACCGTGCAACGGCCGACTACATGGGCATGCTGGCCACGGTCATGAATGCCCTGGCCCTGGCCGATGCCATGGACAAGCAGGGCCTCACGGCCCGCGTGATGTCGGCCATTGCGATCGAGCAGGTGGTCGAGCCCTACGTGCGTCCCAAGGCGCTGCAGTACCTCGAAGAGGGCAAGGTCGTGGTGTTTGCCGCCGGCACGGGCAACCCGTTTTTCACCACCGACACCGCCGCCGCGTTGCGGGGTGCGGAAATCGGTGCCGAAGTCGTGCTCAAGGCGACCAAGGTGGATGGCGTTTATACGGCCGATCCGTTCAAGGACCCTGAAGCAACCCGCTACACGAAGCTGAGCTTCGATGAAGCCATTTCGCGCAATCTGGGCATCATGGATGCAACCGCTTTCGCGCTGTGCCGTGACCAGAAACTGCCGGTGCGGGTGTTCTCCATCGTCAAGCATGGAGCGCTGTTGCGCGTGGTGATGGGCGAAGACGAAGGCACCTTGGTGTACGCTTGAGCATCATGCACCAGGCAGGTGCATTGCCGATCCCCGAGGAATAGACATGACGATTGCTGACATCAAGAAGACTACCGAAGCCAAGATGGACCAGTCCATCACGGCGTTCAAGAACAACCTGGGCAAGATCCGTACCGGTCGCGCCAGCGCCGGCATGCTCGACAGCATCATGGTCGAATATTACGGCTCCATGGTGCCCCTGACGCAGGTGGCCAACGTGTCGCTGCTCGATTCGCGCACGCTGAGCGTTCAGCCCTGGGAAAAGCCCATGGGTGCGAAGATCGAAAAGGCCATTCGCGAAAGCGATCTGGGCGTGAACCCCTCGTCGCTGGGCGATCTGATCCGCGTGCCGGTGCCGCCGATGAGCGAAGAGCGCCGCAAGGAAATGACCAAGCTGGCGCGCAATGAAGCCGAAGGCGCGAAGATCGCCATCCGCAACCTGCGCCGCGATGCCAACGATTCGGTCAAGAAGCTGGTCAAGGAAAAGCTGGCGTCCGAGGACGACCAGAAGCGCGCCGAAACCGACGTGCAGAAAGTGACCGACCGCCATATCGCTGAAATCGATCAGCTGGTGGCGGCCAAGGAACAAGAGATCATGGCGGTTTGACAGGTCCAGTCACCGTAGACCACGCCTTGCAGACGCTCACCGAATTTTCCGTGCCCGCGCATGTTGCCATCGTCATGGATGGCAACGGCCGCTGGGCCAAGCGCCGCTTCATGCCCCGGCTCACGGGGCACGCGCAGGGCGTCAAGGCCTTGCGCCGCTGCGTCAAGGCCTGCCTTGAGCGCGGCGTCGCGGTGCTCACGGTGTTCGCCTTTTCCTCGGAAAACTGGCAGCGTCCCGAAGACGAGGTCTCCGGCCTGATGGGCCTGCTCACTTCGGCGCTGGGCCGCGAAGTGGCCCAGCTCGGACGCGAAGGCGTGCAGCTGCACTTTGTGGGCGAGCGCCGCGGCCTGAGCGAGCGCATGTGCGCCGGGCTGGACGCCGCCGAGCGCGAAACCGCGCACAATAGCCGTCTGGTGCTCAACATCTGTTTCAATTATGGCGGGCGCTGGGACATTGCCCAGGCCGCGGCCCGTGTGGCCGCCCTGGGCGAGCCCATCACCGAAGCCAGCCTGAATGCGGCCATGGGATTGGCGCATGTCGCCGACCCCGACCTGCTGATACGCACGGGCGGAGAAATGCGCATCAGCAACTTCCTGCTGTGGCAGCTGGCCTACTCGGAATTGTTTTTCAGCCCTGTCCTGTGGCCCGACTTCGACGAAGCGGCACTGGACGAGGCTTTTGCTGCCTACGGCGCGCGCGAGCGCCGTTTTGGCAAAACTTCTGCACAAATACAGTCGGCCCCTCCCGCGCAGTTGCCGGTCTGAGAAAGGGAACCATGCTCAAGCAGCGTGTCATTACCGCCCTGGTCCTGCTGGCTATCCTTCTTCCCGCGTTGTTCTATCCGGACCCGCTGCCGTTCTCGGTGGTGGTGCTGGTGCTGATGACCGCCGGTGCCTGGGAGTGGGGGCGCATGCATGGCCTGGGCCAGGTCGGCGCGGCCGCGCTGGGCGCTGTCTGCCTGCTGCTGTGCGGCCTGAGCTGGTATCTGGGCTGGCTGGACCAGTCTCTGGCCAGGCTGTGGCTGATAGGCGGCAGTCTCTGGGTGC
>JBBKVU010000213.1:0-3640 GCA_037968595.1 Comamonas sp. | reverse complement strand
CGCCCGATGCCGCGACCGCAGCCCTGGCGCTGACCGAACTGCCAGGCCGCAGGCTGCAATGGGCGCTGGCCGCCGACTGGGAAGCCGCCGGCCTGCCGCTGGAAAGCACGCCCCACAGCCCGGCCGACAGCGAGGCCATCGACTACCTGTTCTTCGTGCACGACCGCCACGAAGGCAACCTCGACGCCGCGCGCCGCTACCTGTCCTGGGAAACCGGGCTGATTGCCCAGTGCGAGCCCGATGAACTCGCGGGTTTCAGGCTGCCCGAGGCTACATCCAGCGCAGCCTGAAGAACTGGTTGTTCATCTTCCAGCCATGTTCACGTCACGTGAACAAACGCAAAAGATGAACAAGCCCGCGCCTTAACGCGCTGCCCGCATATCGTTCATCGATAAGCTTTGTTGTCGCCATGGCGGGGCTGTCAGAAGATAAGTGCCTATCCGCACTCCTCTCTTCTGCCCACCATGCGCCCACTCCATGCTTCTTCCCACTCCATTGCCCGCTCGCTGACCGGCGTGGCCGCGGCCCTCACCCTGCTGGCCGGCACGGCCCATGCCGATGCCACGCTGGACAAGATCAAGCAGCGCGGCAAGGTCACCATCGGTGTGCTGGCCAACGGCGGCCCGTTTGGCTCCATCGACCCCGCGACCCAGCAGCTCGTGGGCTGGAACCCCGAGCTCGCGCGCGCCCTGGCTAAGGGCCTGGGCGTGGAAGCCGAGCTGGTGCAGGTGCAGACCGCGACGCGCACGCAGTTCCTGCAGGCCGGCAAGGTCGATCTGCTGATTGCCTCGATGGAGCTCAACCCCGACCGCGCCGAGATCCTGGGCTATGCGCCCACGCCGTTCTACCGCGTGGGCGGCACCGCGGCAGTGCGCAAGGACAGCGGCATCAAGCAATGGGCCGATCTGCGCGGCAAGCCCGTGTGCGTATCGCAGGGCAGTAGTTTTGCCAAGCCGCTGACCACCGAATACGGCGCCCAGGTGCAGGGCTACAAGAGCTCGTCCGATTCGCTGCTCGCGCTGCGCGGCGGCAACTGCGTGGCGGCGGTGCACGACAGCACGCTGATCCATCCGCTGCTGCGCAGCAAAGCCGAATGGACGCAGTACGCCGCGCCCATCACCAGCGAAATCCTGCCCGCGCCGTCGGTGGTCTGGACGCGCAAGGGCGAGGCCGACACCATTGCCGCGGTCGACAAGGTGGTGCAGGAATGGCACCGCAGCGGCTGGCTGATTGCCACCGAAAAGCGCATAGGCATAGTCCCGGCCAATCCCTACCTGGTCGAGCTGCAGTCCCAGCTCAAAACCGCCTCGCGCTGAAGAGACGCCATGAGCGACAGCCTGATGGTCCAGGGCGTGCAGGCACTCAAGGCCCTGGGCCTGAACTATGCCTTCGTGCTGGACGACATGGAGCGCCAGGCCTTCGTGCGCGGCCTGGGCGTGTCGCTGCAGCTGTGCCTGCTGACCATTCCCGGCAGCCTTGCCGTCGGCGTGCTGCTGGCCGCGGCACTGACTTCGGGCCGCGCCTGGCTGGCCCAGCCCGCGCGCGCCTTTGTCGAAGTCACGCGCAACACGCCCACGCTGGTGCAGCTGTACTGCGCCTTCCTGGTGCTCAACATGCTGATCACGCAGCAGCTGCGCGACTGGGGCGCGGGGCCGAATCCGCTCACGCCCTTCATCTGGGTGGTGATCGTGGTCTCGCTGCACAAGGGCGTGTTCCATGCCGAGGCGCTGCGCGCGGGCATAGAAAGCGTGCCTGCGACCACGCTGGAAGCCGCGCGTTCGCTAGGCTTTTCGCGCCGCCAGCTGCTGGCGCGCGTGCAGCTGCCGCTGGCGCTGCGCTTTGCGCTGCCGTCGCTGGTCAACAACCTGATCGATCTGGTGAAGATGACCGCCGTGGCCTCGGCGATTGCCGTGGGCGACGTGACCTATCAATCGATCATGATCTGGACGCAGCGCGACAACGTGCTCGAGCTGCTGCTGCTGATACTGCTGTGGTTCGGCCTGCTGACCTGGCTGCTGAGCCTGGCGGGTCGCTGGCTGGAACAACGACTGAGGATGCCCGGCTATGGCCAATGACGCCACCCTGTCCCCGAGCGCGCCGGCCCTGCCGCTGTGGCGCGGCCCCGCGCTGCGCAACCCCTGGCTGATTGCCGGCCTGGCGCTGCTCGCGCTGCTGGCGTTCTGGAGTGCCACGGGCACGACGCCGGTGGCCGTCGCCCTACTGTGGAAATGGCTGCCTTCGCTGCTGCGCGGCCTGCTGGTCAACATCGAGATCAGCGTGCTGGCCGTGGCGCTGGGCACGGTGGTGGGCCTGGTGATAGGCGCGCTGCTGCTGTCGCCTTCGGCCCTGGTGCGCCGCCTGGCCCGCGTCTACGTGCAGGCGTTTCGCAATGCGCCGGTGCTGGTGCTGATCTATTTCACGACCTATGTGTTCCCGTTTGAAGTGCATGTCGTGCAGTGGAGCTTTCCCTTTCCCGACTGGATCAAGGTGGTGCTGGGCCTGGCGCTGCCGACCAGCGCCAACGTCGCCGAGATCTTTCGCGGCGCGATCCAGTCGATTCCCAGCGCCCAGTGGGAGGCCGCGCAGTCGCTGGCGTTCAAGCGCAGCGAGATCTTCCGCCTGATCGTTCTGCCGCAGTGCCTGCGGCGCATGCTGCCGCCCTGGATGAACCTCTACGCCAGCATCACCATGAGCACTTCGCTGGCCTCGCTGGTGGGCGTGCACGACGTCGTCGACATGGCGCAGATCGCCAGCAACACCGTGGTGCGCACCGACTTCACCATCCTTGTCTATTTCACGCTGCTGGCGCTGTTCTTCGCCTACTGCTATCCGATTGCCCGCGCCACCCGCGCCCTGGAGCGACGCCATGTACGCCACTGATTCCTTTTTCTCCACGCCCGCGGCCGACGCGCTCGAGGCGCCGCTGGTGCAGCTCGAGAACGTGCACCTGTCCTTTGGCGACAACCAGGTGCTCAAGGGCATCAACGTCGAAGTGCGCCGCGGCCAGGCGGTGTCCATCATCGGGCCCTCGGGCTCGGGCAAGTCGACCATCCTGCGCTGCATCACGGGACTGCTGCGGCCGCAAGCCGGGCAGATCGCCGTGGGCGAGACGCGCGTCGACGCGCTGCGCACCGAGGCCGAGCTGATCGCCCTGCGCAAGCGCGTGGGCTTCGTGTTCCAGCAGTACAACCTGTTTCCGCACCTCACGGTGCTGCAGAACCTGGTGATCGCGCCCACGCGCGTGGTCGGGCGCAGCCGCGCCGTTGCCGAGCGCGATGCACGCGCCCTGCTCGAGAAGGTGCGCCTGGCGCACAAGGCCGACGCCTATCCCGGCGAGCTGTCCGGCGGCCAGCAGCAGCGCGTGGCGATCGCGCGCGCTCTGGCCATGCAGCCCGAGCTGATCCTGTTTGACGAAGTCACTTCGGCGCTGGACCCCGAGACCGTGGGTGAAGTGCTCACGGTGATACGCGACCTGGTCAAGGAGGGCATGACCTGCGTGCTGGTCACGCATGAAATGCGCTTTGCCGAGGAAATCAGCGACCAGGTCTATTTCACCGAGGCCGGCAGCATCGTCGAGCACGGCCCCGTGGCCCAGATCTTCGGCGCGCCGCGCAGCGAGCGCACGCGCCAGTTCCTGCAG
>JBBKVU010000212.1:0-4606 GCA_037968595.1 Comamonas sp. | reverse complement strand
CGCCGCCGCCCGCCAGCCGTCCGCGCCGCAAAGCCGTGCTGGCGGGTGGAAAGGCATGGTCCCGCATGCCGTGCTCGCGGCCCTCATCCTGCTGCTCTGCGCCAGTGGTGGCTATATTGCCTGGCGTCACTGGTAGCCGCAGCCGGTGTTTGCGCAATGTTTCGCGACGCAGCCAGCAGCAGTCCCTGGCGGAGTTCGAGCGTTATGGCCCGACCCGCATGGTGCTGCGCGATCCGGTGGCGGCGGCGCTGCGCGTGTCGGGCAGCTTTGGTGCGCTGCGCCCGGACAGCTTTCTCCAGGCCCTGGTCAGGCTGCTGCCGCTGCGCCTGCAGGAGACGGACGCAGGAACGGAGATTGTCTCCAGTTCCTGAGGCTTGGCGGTGAAAGTCAAAGCCAAAGAAACGCGCCCGCAGCCACCGCCGTAGGCCCCAGCGCGCCGAGCAGCAGGCCCAGCGCACTCACGGTCTCATCGGCAAAGCCGCGCTTGAGCAGGGCCACGCCTGCGGGGTTGGGGGCGTTGGCGATCACCGTGAGTCCGCCGCCGGCGACGGCGCCGGCCACCAGCAGGTACTTGGACTCGTCCGATATGCCGACGATCAGCGAGCCCAGATAGGTCAGCGCGGCGTTGTCGGTGATGGCGGTGAGACCGATGGCGCCCAGGAACAGCGCCAGCGGCTCCAGTCCCGACACGATGGGCTGCAGCCACCACTGCTGCATTCCGCCCAGCACCACCAGCCCGGCAAGGAAAAAGCCCACGAGCAGCGCTTCCTTGAGAATCAAGGGGCTCTGGTGCTTCGCATAGGCCTGGGTGAAGCCCAGGAACATCAGAAACAAGCCGAGGAAGATCACCGGGTGATGGGCCGACAGCACCACGCCCGCGAGCAGGAGCAGGTGCACGGCAACGACGGTCAGCGGCACACGCGCGGCGGTGTCGAGTTCCTCGTTGGCGGGCAGCGCGGGCCGCAGGTGCTGGCGCAGGAAGAAGGTGGCCACGGTGGCATTGACCAGCACCGCGAGCGCGGCTTTCCAGCCGAAGTGCATGAACATGAAGGCGCTGTCCCAGGCCCAGGTGCTGGCGACCATCAGCACCGGCGGCGCCGCGTAGGACGTCAGCGTGCCGCCTATCGACACATTGACGAACAGCACGCCCAGGGCCAGGTACTTGAGGCTTTCGGGCACATGGCGGCGGAAGATCTGCGGCGCGAGCATCAGCGCGGCAATGGTCATGGCCGCGGGTTCGGTGATCAGCGAACCGAGCAGCGGCACCGCGGCCAGTCCCAGCCAGGCGCAGGCCAGCGGCGTGGGCAGCGGCGCCCAGCGGGCCAGGGTGTTGATGGTCGACATGACGATGGCCAGCACGGGCTTGGACGCGGCGATCACCATCACCACGAACACAAACAGCGGCTCGGTGTAGTTGCGCGACTCGGCGTACTGCAGGGCGGCGTCGGAGCCGCTGGCCAGGGCCATGAAGGCAATCAGCACGATGGCCCAGAAACCGAAGACGACTTCGACTTCGCCCAGCAGATGGAACAGGCCGGCGTGGCGCGGGAAACGGTGGGACAGGCGCTCGAACTGCTTGGCGGCAAAGGTATGCGCCAGGGCCAGCGCGAAGATGGCGGCAGCCACCCATTCGACAGAGAGGTTGAACATGGATCAGGAGGACGTGACGGCGCAGCGAGGCGGCCCGACCTTCGCTGCTTTCCTGACACGCCACCGCGGCATGCCACCCGGGCTCGATTGTACGTGAGGCCGCCATGGCCCGGGTTGCGCGTCGCCGCGCGCTGCTCAGGCCAGGGACGCGAGGCTGGTTTGCGCCAGTTGCTGCATGCGCTTGATATCGCGCTGCGGCGGCGCGCCAAACAGCTGGCGGTAATCCCGGCTGAACTGCGAGGCGCTTTCGTAGCCCACGCGCGCCGCGGTGCTGGCCGCGTCCAGCGCCTGGTTGAGCATCAGCTGGCGCGCCTCCTGCAGGCGCAGCTGGCGCTGGTACTGCACCGGGCTCATTCCCGTGAGGCTGCGAAAGTGCTGGCGGAATGTCGACGGGCTCATGTGCACCTGGGCCGCGAGTTCGTTGATGCGTACCTCGCCGCTGAAATGCTGCTTGAGCCAGGCCATGGCGCGCGCGATCTGGTGGCTGGGCGAGCCGGCAGAAAGCAGCTGGCGCAGATAGGGGCCGTGCGGGCCGCACAGCAGCCTGACCATGATCTCGCGCTCTATCAGCGGCGCCAGCGTGGCAATCAGCTGCGGCTCGCCGAGCAGGCGCACCAGCCGTATCAGGGCGTCGAGCAGCGGCGCCTCCAGCGGGCTCAGCGACATCGCGCAGGGCGATTGTTCGCGTGGCAGTGGGGGCAGCGCCAGTTCGCTGGCCAGCGGCAGCAGCGCGCTGGCATCGAAGCGCAGCATCATGCCCAGGAAAGGCCGCGCCAGGTCGGCCTGGGTCACGTGGGCGACGACCGGCAGATCGACGGCCGTCAGCAGAGATTGCCCCGGACCGTAGGCAATCACCTGCTCGCTCAGCGTGACCTGCTTGCTGCCCTGGGCGGTGATGCCCAGCCCCAGCCCGTAGATGCAGTGCATGGGCGCGGTCCGGGCGCTGCGTCGGTGCAGCGACAGCCGTGCAATGGCGGTCGCATGGTCGCCGTCGTTTTGGGCAATTTTTCCTATCTCGTGGGCCAGGGTTTCGAGGGACATATTCAGGTGCCGAGAAAGCGCGTAGTTGCTGGTGCAGACTGTACCCGCGTTGCTTGCGCGGCGTTGCCGCGGCGGCGATGAAACATCGGAAAAGGCAAGACAAGAATTGAAAACGGCAAGTGGATAGGAGGGCTGGCGCAGATACTTGGCGCCATCCCTATCCGTTGTCTGCCTTCCGATGAATTCTCTGTTCACACCGTTCGCGCTCAAGGGCATTACGTTGCGCAACCGCATTGCCGCCTCGCCCATGTGCCAATACCAGGCGCAGGACGGGTTCCTCAATGCCTGGCATCTGTCGCATTACACCATCCTGGCGCGCGGCGGTGTCGGGCTGGTCGTGGTCGAGGCGACGGCTGTTGCCGCGCAAGGCCGGATCACGCCGGGCGATGCCGGACTGTGGCGTGACGCGCAGATCGCGGGCCTGGCGGCGGTGTCGAAGGCCATCAAGTCCGCGGGCGCGGTGCCGGGAATCCAGCTGGGCCATGCGGGCCGCAAGTCCGGCTGCAGACGGCCATGGGAAGGCGGCCTGCCGCTGGACCCCGCCGACCCGCAGGCATGGCAGCCCGTGGCGCCAAGTGCGATTCCCTTTGTCGCTGGCTCGGGCCATGTTCCGCGCGCAATGACACTGGACGATGTCCGCGCCGCCCGCGAGCAATTCGTGGATGCGGCGCGGCGCGCGCGCGAAGCCGGCTTCGAATGGCTGGAGCTGCACTTCGCGCACGGCTTTCTGGCGCAGAACTTTCTGTCCCGGCACAGCAACCTGCGCGAGGACGCATATGGCGGCAGCCTGGCCAACCGCGCGCGCTTCCTGCTGGAGACGGTGGCCGCCGTGCGCGAGGTCTGGCCGCAGCAGTATCCGCTGACGGTGCGCCTGGGCGTGATCGAGTTCGGTGACGGCCAGGCCGCATCGCTGGCCGAGTCGATTCAGCTGCTGCACTGGCTCAAGGACGCAGGGCTGGACCTGGTCGATGTCGGCCTGGCGCTGTCCACGTCTGACGAGCAGGTGCCCTGGGGGCCGGACTTCATGGTTCCCCACGCGGCGCAGATACGCGCGGCCACGGGGCTGGCCGTGGCCACGAGCTGGCAGATCACCGATGCGGCACGCGCCGACGGATTCGTGCGCAGCGCCCAGATCGATCTGGTGTTTCTCGCGCGCAGCCTGCTCGCCAATCCGCATTGGCCCTACGAAGCCGCGCGGCAATTGCAGATCGCGCGCCCGCACGAGGTGCTACCCACGCCTTACGCCTACTGGCTGCAGAACTGGACGCATTGACGTCTCCCTCCCCACGAAGAACGGATTGCCCATGACCACGCTCCACATCAACGGCCGCGCCCACGCGGTCGACGCCGATCCCGGCACTCCCATTCTCTGGGCCCTGCGCGACACGCTGGGCATGACAGGCACCAAGTTCGGCTGCGGCGCGGCGCTGTGCGGCGCCTGCACCGTGCACCTGGACGGCGAGGCCATACGCTCCTGCGTCACGCCGATATCGGCGGTCGAAGGCAAGCAGATCACCACCATCGAGGCCGTGACCGACGGCAGCGATCCCATAGGCGCGGCGGTGCACGCAGCCTGGGTCGCGCACGATGTCGCGCAATGCGGCTATTGCCAGAGCGGACAGATCATGAGCGCCACGGCGTTTCTCAAGTCTCTGCCGCGCGGCCGGCAGCCCGGCGCCGCCGAGATCGACACCGCGATGGCCGGCAACATCTGCCGCTGCGGCACCTATGCGCGCATCCGCGCGGCCATCGCCGATGCGGCCAAATCCCTGGCCTGAAGGAGTTTTCCATGTTGCCTGTTTCCTTCGATACCAACGATCTGCCGCGCGCGCTGCAGCGCCTGATGGCCGACGCGCAAGCCGGCGATCAGCCCGCCGTGCCGGCGCGGCGCAGCTTCCTGAAGATGGCCGGCATT
>JBBKVU010000211.1:0-10187 GCA_037968595.1 Comamonas sp. | reverse complement strand
AGTGCCGGGCCGCTGGCCGACAAGCTGGGCCGCAAGCTGGTGCTCGTCGGCTCGGTCGCGGTGTTTGCCGTCGCCTGCCTGGGCTCGGGCTTCTCGCCCAATCTGTGGACGCTGACTGTGTTGCGCTTCGTCACCGGCGTGGGCCTGGGCGCGGCCATGCCCAATGCGGTGACGCTGATGAGCGAGTACTGCCCAGACAGCCGGCGCGCGACGCTGACCAATGCGATGTTCTGCGGCTTTCCGCTGGGCGCGGCGTTTGGCGGCTTTCTCGCGGCCTGGATGATTCCACTGCTGGGCTGGCGCAGCGTGCTGATGCTGGGCGGCGTGCTGCCGCTGATCCTGGTCGTGCTGCTGCTGTGGCAGCTGCCCGAGTCGGTGCGCTACATGGTGGCCAGGCAATACCCGATAGAGCGCGTGCGCCGCGTGCTGCTGCGCATCGCCGGCGAGAGCGTGCGCAGCGTCCAGCGCTTCGTGCTGACCGAGACTGCGCCCGCTTCGGACGCCAAGAGCGGCATAGGCGTGGTGCTGTCGGCGCCTTACCGCGTGGGCTCGGTGATGATGTGGCTGGCGTATTTCATGGGCCTGGTGATCTTCTATGCGCTGATCAACTGGATGCCCATACTGTTTCGCGACGCGGGCCTGGACCCCAAGACCGGCGCGCTGGTCGCGGCGCTGTTCCCTCTGGGTGGCGTGGGCGCGGTGTTCTTCGGCTGGCTGATGGACCGCTTCAATGCCACGCGCATCATTGCCGTCGGCTATGCGCTCACGGCCGTGTCGATCTGGTGGATAGGCCAGACTGCGGGCAACCTCGGCTGGCTGGTGGTGTCGGTGTTTCTTGCCGGCACGATCATGAACACCGCGCAGTCGTCGATGCCGGCGCTGGCCGCGGCTTTCTATCCCACGCGCGGCCGGGCTACGGGAGTCGCCTGGATGCTGGGCATAGGCCGCTTTGGCGGCATTGCCGGCTCGTTCCTGGTCGCCGAGCTGTCGGCGCGCCATCTGGGCTTCAGCGAGATCTTCAGCGTGGTTGCTGTCGCCGGCCTGGTCGCGACGGGCGCGCTGGTCGTCAAGGAATTTTTCAGTCCCAAGTCCCACGGTGAAACCGTGGGCCGCACCGCCGCGCACTGAGCCGGCACCCTCTAAGAATCACAGGAGAACATTGCGATGATCATTGACGTACACGGCCACTACACCACGGCTCCCGCAGCGCTGGGCGCCTGGCGCGACCTGCAGATTGCCGGCCTCAAGGACCCCAGCCAGGCGCCGTCGGCCAGTTCGCTGAAGATCAGCGACGACGAGATCCGCGACACCATCGAGAACAACCAGCTCAAGCTGATGAAGCAGCGCGGCTCCGACCTGACGATCTTCAGCCCGCGCGCCAGCTTCATGGCCCACCACATCGGCGACTTCGAGACCTCGTCGACCTGGGCGGCGATCTGCAACGAGCTGTGCTACCGCGTCAGCGAGCTGTTTCCCGAGCACTTCATTCCCGCGGCCATGCTGCCGCAGTCGCCCGGCGTGGACCCCGCTACCTGCATTCCCGAGCTGGTGAAATGCGTAGAGCAGTACGGCAACGTGGGCATCAACCTCAACCCCGATCCCTCGGGCGGCCACTGGACTTCGCCGCCGCTGTCGGACCGCAGCTGGTACCCGATCTACGAGAAGATGGTCGAGTACGACATTCCCGCCATGGTGCACGTGAGCACCAGCTGCAACAGCTGCTTCCACACCACGGGCGCGCACTACCTGAACGCCGATACCACGGCCTTCATGCAATGCCTGACCAGCGACCTGTTCAAGGACTTCCCCACGCTCAAGTTCCTGATTCCGCATGGCGGCGGCGCCGTGCCCTACCACTGGGGCCGTTTCCGCGGCCTGGCGCAGGAACTCAAGAAACCGCTGCTGGACGAGCACCTGCTCAACAACATCTTCTTCGACACCTGCGTCTACCACCAGCCGGGCATTGATTTGCTCACCAAGGTGATCCCGGTCAAGAACATTCTTTTTGCCAGCGAGATGATTGGCGCGGTGCGCGGCATCGACCCGACCACCGGCCATTACTACGACGACACCAAGCGCTACATCGAGGACACGGTCAATCTGAACGAGGAAGAGCGCTTCCAGGTCTACGAAGGCAATGCGCGCCGTGTGTTCACGCGCCTCGACGCCGCGCTCAAGAAGAAGGGCCTGTAAGCAGGCCGACAACAAACAGGAGATTCAGATGTACGAACTGGGTGTGGTTTACCGCAATATTCAACGCGCCGACAAGGCCGCGGCCGACGGCCTGGCCGCTTTGGGTTCCGCCACGGTGCACGAGGCCATGGGCCGCGTGGGCCTGCTCAAGCCCTATATGCGCCCGATCTATGCGGGCCAGCAGGTTTCGGGCACGGCCGTCACCGTGCTGCTGCAGCCCGGCGACAACTGGATGATGCACGTGGTGGCCGAGCAGATCCAGCCCGGCGACGTGGTGGTCGCGGCCATCACTTCCGAGTGCACGGACGGCTACTTCGGCGACCTGCTGGCGACCAGCTTCCAGGCGCGCGGCGCGCGTGCGCTGATCATCGACGCCGGCGTGCGCGACGTGAAGACGCTGCAGGAAATGAACTTCCCGGTCTGGAGCCGCGCCATCTCGTCGCGCGGCACGATCAAGGCGACGCTGGGCTCGGTCAACATTCCCGTGGTCTGCGCCGGCATGTGGGTCACGCCCGGCGACGTGATCGTCGCCGATGATGACGGCGTGGTCTGCGTGCCCGCGGCCAAGGCCGTCGCCACGCTGGAAGCCGCGCAAAAGCGCGAGAGCTTCGAAGGCGAAAAGCGCGCCAAGCTGGCCTCGGGCGTGCTGGGCCTCGACATGTACAAGATGCGCGAGCCGCTGGAAAAAGCCGGTCTGCGTTACATCGACTGAAGGACTGCACAAAATGGCAAAATTTGAAAAAACTCCCGGCTGGCTCGACTGGTACAGCGGCCCGGCCAAGCCGAAATTCCAGGTGCCCGCGGGCGCGGTCGATGCGCATTGCCATGTGTTTGGCCCGGGCAACGAGTTTCCGTTTGCTCCCGAGCGCAAGTACACGCCCTGCGACGCAAGCAAGGCGCAGCTGTTCGCGCTGCGCGACCATCTGGGCTTTGCGCGCAACGTGATCGTGCAGGCCACCTGCCACGGCGCGGACAACAGCGCCATGGTCGATGCCTGCAAGGCCGCGGGCGGCAAGGCGCGTGGCGTGGCCACCGTCAAGCGCAGCATCAGCGACGAAGAGCTGCAGGCGCTGCATGACGCCGGCGTGCGCGGCGTGCGTTTCAACTTCGTCAAGCGCCTGGTCGACTTCACGCCCAAGGACGAGCTGCTCGAAATCGCGGGCCGCATCCAGAAGCTGGGCTGGCATGTGGTGATCTCCTTCGAGGCCGTCGATCTGCCCGAACTGTGGGACTTCTTCACCAGCCTGCCGACCACGGTGGTGGTGGACCATATGGGTCGACCCGACGTGAGCAAGCCCATAGACGGCCCCGAGTTCGAACTGTTCCTGAAGTTCATGCGCGAGCACCAGAACGTCTGGAGCAAGGTGTCCTGCCCCGAACGCCTGTCGGTCACCGGCCCCAAGGCGCTTGATGGCGAACAGAATGCCTACCAGGACGTGCTGCCGTTCGCGCGCCGCGTGGTCGAGGAGTTCCCCGACCGCGTGCTGTGGGGCACCGACTGGCCGCACCCGAATCTCAAGGACCACATGCCCGACGACGGCCTGCTGGTGGACTTCATTCCCCATATCGCGCCCACGGCCGAGCTGCAGCGCAAGCTGTTGGTGGACAATCCCATGCGTCTTTACTGGCCTGAGGAAGTCTGATCATGGCTCTGCATAAACCCTATACCGATGTGCCCGGCACCATCATCTTTGACGCCCAGCAGTCGCGCAAAGGCTACTGGCTCAACCAGTTCTGCATGTCGCTGATGAAGGCCGAGAACCGCTTGCGCTTCAAGGCCGACGAGCGCGCCTACCTCGATGAGTGGGCAATGACCGAAGAGCAGAAGCAGGCGGTGCTGGCGCGCGATCTGAACTGGTGCATGCGCACCGGCGGCAACATCTACTTCCTGGCCAAGATCGGCGCCACCGACGGCAAGAGCTTCCAGCAGATGGCCGGCTCGATGACCGGCATGACCGAAGACGAATACCGCGCCATGATGCTTGCCGGCGGCCGCTCGGCCAACGGCAACCGCGTTGTCGGCGAAGACGGCGATGCCCAGGCGCACCGCCAGCCCCAAGGAAACTCTGTCCGCAAGGAGGGCAACTGAATGGCCCGCATCACCGCTTCGGTCTTTACCTCCCATGTGCCCGCGATCGGCGCCGCCCTCGACCTGGGCCGCGATCAGGACGACTATTGGAAGCCGCTGTTCAAGGGCTATGAGCCTTCCAAGCAGTGGATGAAGGACAACAAGCCCGACGTCATCTTCCTGGTCTACAACGACCACGCGACGGCGTTCAGCCTGGACATGATCCCGACGTTTGCCATAGGCACGGCCGACACCTTCACGCCGGCCGACGAAGGCTGGGGCCCGCGCCCCGTGCCCACCGTGGTCGGCCATCCCGACCTGGCCTCGCACATCGCGCAGTCGGTGATACAGCAGGATTTCGACCTGACCATCGTCAACAAGATGGATGTCGATCATGGCCTCACCGTGCCGCTGTCGCTGATGTGCGGCCAGCCCACGCCCGAGCAGGGCTGGCCCTGCCCGGTGATTCCGTTTGCGGTCAACGTGGTGCAATACCCCGTGCCCTCGGGTCAGCGCTGCTTCAACCTGGGGCGCGCGATCCGCAATGCCGTGGAAAGCTACGACGAAGACCTCAACGTCCATATCTGGGGCACGGGCGGCATGAGCCACCAGCTGCAGGGCGCGCGCGCCGGTCTGATCAACAAGGAATGGGACCTGAACTTCATGGACCGCCTGATCGACAACCCCCACGGCCTGGCCAAGATGCCGCATATCGACTATGTGCGCGAAGCCGGCTCGGAAGGCATCGAACTGGTGATGTGGCTGATCGCGCGCGGCGCGATGAGCGACATCGACAGCCCCGCGCCCGTGCCCAAGGTCGCACACCGCTTCTACCATGTGCCCGCTTCGAATACCGCCGTGGGCCACCTGATCCTGGAGAACCAATGAACAGCAAGAAGACCATCAAAGTTGCCCTGGCCGGCGCCGGCGCGTTCGGCATCAAGCACCTCGACGGCATCAAGAACATAGACGGCGTCGAAGTCGTCTCGCTGGTGAGCCGCGACCTGGAAAAGACGCGCGAGGTCGCGGCCAAGTACGGCATCGCCCATGTGACCACCGAGCTGGCCGACAGCCTGGCCCTGGCCGAGGTCGATGCCGTGATCCTGTGCACGCCCACGCAGATGCACGCTGCGCAGGCCATTGCCTGTCTCGAGGCCGGCAAGCATGTGCAGGTCGAGATCCCCATGGCCGACAGCCTGGCCGACGCCGAGGCCGTCGTGGCCGCGCAAAAGAAGTCGGGCCTGGTCGCGATGTGCGGCCATACGCGCCGCTTCAACCCCAGCCACCAGTGGGTGCACCACAAGATTGCCGCGGGCGAGCTCAACCTGCAGCAGATGGATGTGCAGACCTATTTCTTCCGCCGCACCAACACCAACGCCCTGGGACAGGCGCGCAGCTGGACCGACCACCTGCTGTGGCACCACGCTGCCCATACCGTGGACCTGTTTGCCTACCAGGCCGGCAGCCCCATCGTGCAGGCGAATGCCGTCCAGGGTCCTATCCACCCGGTGCTGGGCATTGCCATGGACATGAGCATCCAGCTCAAGGCCGCGAACGGCGCGATCTGCACGCTGAGCCTGTCGTTCAACAACGACGGCCCGCTGGGCACCTACTTCCGCTACATCGGCGACAGCGGCACCTACCTGGCGCGCTATGACGACCTGTTCAACGGCAAGGAAGAGCAGATCGACGTTTCCAAGGTCGATGTGTCGATGAACGGCATCGAGCTGCAGGACCGCGAGTTCTTCGCCGCGATCCGCGAAGGCCGCGAGCCCAACGCCAGCGTGGCCCAGGTGCTGCCTTGCTACCAGGTGCTGCATAAGCTTGAACAACAACTGAGCTGAAGCTTCGGGCAAGCTTGCCTGACTTCGCAACCCCCATGGCCAGCGCACGCGAAAAGCTTGCGCTGGCTTTGCCTTTTCAAGGATTGACCCATGCAGACACGCAAAATCGGCTCTTTCGACGTCACATCCGTCGGTCTGGGCTGCATGAACCTGAGCCATGCCTACGGCACGCCGCCCAGCGCCGAGCAGGGCCGCGAGCTGCTCGCCCATGCGCTAGACCGGGGCGTGACGCTGTTTGACACGGCGGCACTCTACGGTTTCGGTGCCAACGAGACCCTGGTCGGGCCGGTGCTGGCGCCGCACCGCGACCGCATCACGCTGTGCAGCAAGGGCGGCATGGCCGGAGTGGTGAGCGACGACGGCGTGACGCGCCGCGTGATCGATGGCCGGCCCGCGACGCTGCGGCGCAGGCTGTCTTCGCAGTTGCGCCGCCTGGGCACCGACGTCATCGACCTTTACTACCTGCACCGCTGGGACAAGTCGGTGCCTATCGAGGAATCCGTGGGCGAAATGGGCCGGCTGCTGCAGGAGGGCAAGGTGCGTGCGCTGGGCCTGTCCGAAGTCTCGGCCGAGACGCTGGCGCGCGCCCACCGCGAACACCCGATCAGCGCGCTGCAAAGCGAGTATTCGCTGTGGTCGCGCAATGCCGAACTCGGCACGCTGCAGCGCTGCGCCGAGCTCGGCATTGCCTACGTGGCCTTCAGCCCGCTGGGCCGGGGTTTTCTGGGCGGCGATCTGCTCGATGCCGCGACGCTGGGCGAAAAGGACGTGCGCCCGGCGATGCCGCGTTTTTCAAAGGAAAACTACCCGCGCAATCTGCGCCTGCTTGCGCCCATGCGCGAGATCGCCGAACAGGCCGACTGCAGCCTGGCCGCGCTGGCCATTGCCTGGGTGCTGCACCAGGGCGAGCATGTGATTGCGCTGCCCGGCACCACGCAGCGCAAGCATCTGGACGAAGACCTGCATGGCGGCGCCGTCAAGCTGTCCAGCGCCCAGCTCGAGCAGCTCGATGCGCTGTTCCAGCCGTCGGCGATCGCCGGCAGCCGCTATGCGCCCCAGGGGCATCGCGAAGTCGATACCGAGGAGTTCGTGCGCGCCGACTGAGGCCCTGGCGTGCAAGCAACGTAAAAAGCCGCTGCAGTGGCCTGCAGCGGCTTTCTTTTCCAGCCCCCGGCAATGCCGGGCGCCCGGATCACAGCTCCAGATTCGCGCGCCGGATCACGTCGCCAAAGCGCTTGTTCTCGTCGACCATGAAGGTCTTGAACTCCGCCGGCGTGGGGAAGTAGTTCTCGTAGCCGAAGGTCTGGAACTTGGGCTGCACATCGGGTTCGGCCAGCACCTTCATGGTGTCGCGGCGTATCTTTTCGACCACCGCCGCAGGCGTGCTCTTGGAGACCGCAAAAGCATTCCAGCCGGTGACGATGGCGTTGGCCGGGCCGCCCGATTCGGCAATCGTCGGCACGTCTTCGTAGCCCTTGAGGCGGTGCGGGGCCAGCACCGCCAGGAAGCGCAGCTTGCCCGAACGCGCCAGCGGTCCGGCCGTGCCCGACGAGCCCAGCGCAAACGCGAGTTCGCCCGTGGCCACGCTGGTGTAGAGCTGGCTGGTTTCCTTGTAGATCACATGCTCCATCTTCGTGCCGGTCAGCGACTCGAGCAGTGCCGAACCCAGGTGCACGGGATTGCCTACCGACCACGAGCCGTAGTTGAGCTTGCCGGGGCGGGCCTTGGCGTCGGCAATCAGGTCGGCGACGGTCTTGTACGGGCTGTCCATTGCCACGCAGACAAAGAAGAAGGTGCGGAACAGCGGCAGCACGACCTCGAAGTCCTTGTCGATGTTGTAGGGCAGCTTCTTGAACAGGTGGGGGTAGGCCGCGAGGTGGACGTTGTCCAGCTGGATGATGTCCGTGCCGTCGGTCGCGCCGCGCTTGAAGGCGTCAATCGCGATGAAGCCGTTGCCGCCGGGGCGGTTTTCGACGATCACCGGCTGGTTCCACAGGCGCGCGAGCTTGTCGGCCACGAGACGCGAAGTGCCGTCGGGCCCGCCACCCACGGGGAAGGGGTTGATGATGCGCACCTGCTTGGTGGGCCAGTTGGCCGCGGACTGGGCGCGGGCCGGCGCCATGGCGCCCAGCGCCAGCGCACCCAGGGCAAGGCCGGCGCTGCGGCGGTTCATTTGGCGTGTTTCGTTGCTCATTTTTGTCTCCGTTATCGGCTGATCGCGTTTTTGCGTTTTCTCCCGTGCCTACGGGGGCGCACGAACTTATTCTGCATTGTCGCAGTCCGGCTTGCATCACCTAGATGTCCGCCTCTCTACCAGCTATAGCAAAATGGCATGGTTACAGTTCGAGTGCGCCATGAATCTTCAGCAGATAGAAACTTTTGTCCAGGTGGCCGAGACCGGCAGCTTCAGCAAGGCCGCGCTCTTGCTCGATATAGCGCAGCCGGCGCTCAGCCGCCAGGTGCGCACCCTGGAGATCGAGCTGCGCGAGACGCTGCTGATACGCACCGGCCGGGGCGTGACGCTCACCGACGCGGGCCGCAGGCTGCTCGAGCATGGCCATGCCATCATGCAGCGCGTGGCCCTGGCCAAGGAAGACCTGGGCAGCCAGCGCGACGAGCCCGTGGGGCGCATCGTCGTCGGCCTGCCGCCCAGCCTGGCGCGCCGTCTCACGCTGCCGCTGATCGATGTCTTCAGCCGTGAAATGCCCAAGGCGGGTCTGGCCGTGGTCGAGGGTTTCTCGGTCAACATGGCCGAATGGCTGACTTCGGGTCGCATGGACCTGGCCCTGGTCTATACGCCTGAACCCCAGCCCCAGGTCGAGGTCACGCCGGTGCTCGAGGAGCGGCTGTGCCTGATCGGGCCGGCCAGCATGGGCGAGCGCACATCGGTGCGCTTCGAGGAACTGTCGGGCTTTCCGCTGGTCATGCCCCAGCGCGGCCAGATCTTCCGCAAGCTGATGGAGGCCCAGGCAACGCTGTCGCAGGTCAAGCTGAACGTGGTCTGGGAAGTCTCCAGCGTGCCCGCGATTCTCGATCTGGTGCGCGGTGGCTATGGCTATGCCGCGCTCACCGCCAGCGCGCTCAGCAGCCACGACCACCAGGACGAGCTGGCCTGCATTCCCATTGAATCGCCGGGCATTGTGAGCACGCTGTGCATGGCGCAGTCGGCAAAGAAGAAAAGCACGCCGCTGATACGCCGCACTTCAGAGTTGCTGCGGGGCTTGTGTCTGGAGGCGGCTGTCAGGCCTTTGAAGGGGGAGTGATGGGGAGGCCTGTGCTTCTTGCATGAGGCGGCGGCGTTCCTGGTTCGACATGCCCGGCCAGGGGGGGCTTACCACGAACGCTTTGTGGATACCTGCGATTTCTTCACTGTTTGGGCCCCGTTCGTCCTGAGCTTGTCGAAGGATGAACGGCCTGCGCAGCACGCGCTCAAAGCAACGGCCTTAGCTCCTGCGCCGCATCGCGCAGCAGCGGCAGCAGATTGCGCTCCAGGGCCTGGGCCGTCATGTGCTGCGCCGACAGCACGGCATTGAGCGCCGCCACGGTCTGGCCGGCGCTGTTGCGCAGCGGCACGGCAATTGCCTGCACGCCCAGTTCATGTTCCTCCTGGGCAATGCAGTAGTCCTGGGCGCGCACCTGGTCCAGGCAGGCGCGCAGTTCGGCCGGCTGGGTCAGCGTGTGCAGCGTCAGCCGGTGCAGCGTGCGACACGCCAGCCATTCGTCGAGCGCCGGCAAGGGCAGGGCGGCCAGCAGCACGCGGCCGGTCGACGACGCATGCGCGGGCAGACGGCTGCCCAGATGCACGCCATGGGCAAACAGCTGCTGGGCCGCGCCTTGGGCGGTGCTGCGCGCGATGACCACGGTTTCGCTGCCCGCCAGAATGGCCGCGGAAAACGAGAACGCCGCCAGCGCGCTCAGGCGATTGAGCACCGGCTGCACGGTGCGCGGCAGGCGGGCGCTGGCCAGGTAGCTGCCCGACAGACCCAGCACCTTGGGCGTGAGCCAGAAATGGTGGCCGTCGGACTCAAGATAGCCCAGATGCGCGAGTGTCAGCAGATGGCGGCGCGCGGCGGCGCGCGTCA
>JBBKVU010000210.1:0-5361 GCA_037968595.1 Comamonas sp. | reverse complement strand
GAGCCCCCCATCACCGAAGCTGAGGCCAGGTCGGAGGGGTTCGAGCTGGAGGACTACACCACGGAAATCGTAGAGGTCTGGCCCGACAACGAGCCAGCCCTTGAGATTTTCCGGCGCGTTGGCACAAAGTGGAAGCTGCCGGCCATGGGCGGCACGCCGGTCGGTCTGCAGTGGGAATGCATCTATCCGCTGATGGACCGGCTCAAGCTCGATGACGACGCCTGGACCGCTCTGTATGACGACCTGACGGTGATGGAGTGGGAGGCGACGGACGTCATGCGGGAGTTCGCGCCGAAGGCGGAGAAGTGATGGATGGAGCTAACATATGAAGACTCATGGAGCCTTCACGGGGCGTCACGGGGCGTCACGGGGCATAATTGCTTATAATTGCAGACCAACCTAAGGAGTCGAGCATGCATAACAACCAGCGTACCTTTTCTCGTGAGCTGATTGTTCGTGTGAACCAAGGCTTCATCGAGCATCGGCGTGTCGACATGACCCCACTTCCTAGTGGCGTCAAAGAGAGCATTCGTGCCACCACTTTTAGCCGTGAGCAGTTGACCCAGTCGTTTGCAAATGCACGTAGACGGGTGACGTCCGCAGCCTGATGAGCGACTACAACTTCATCTATAAGAAGTTAGTGAAAAGCCCCAACGATGTCGTTGGGGCTTTGGCTTATGGGCTCTACAAAGAAGAAAAGATTGCTTATATAACGGAGTTCAGGGCTGCAAACGATCGAGATCCAGTCGATGCTGACTTGCTTGAGTTCCATCGAATGACTAATGTTCAGCAGCGCATAGATGCCTATCGATTGCAGGCGGAAGGTTTATTGCAGGAATTTTTGGATGACGTCCTTGGTGCCGAACTTGTTGAGCAGCAAAAGTCCATCCGCCAAGACGCCATGATTCGGACCATGGGAGAACACAACCGGGTTCTTCTTGCAGCCATGAGGGGGAAGTTTGCCTTCTCAAAAGGCGTTGTCCAGAACATCATCGCTGGGCTTGTCACGACGGGCATTACATTTGGATTCGTTCTTGCGGCATGGATGTGGCACGAAGGGCCTGACCGAATTTTGGCGGGTGCGTATGCAAAATATCAGCAAGGCGCCAGGGCAGAGGCGGAGCAAAAGCCACCAAGCGCTCCGTCCGAAAACCCGCCCTCGGCAAGAAATTAGAAGCGCTCGGCGCCCCTGAGACACTTGCCCCAAACTTGGCTTTAGAAGCCAAAACAAAGCCCTCGCAAGAGGGCTTTTTCGTTGGAGGGCTAGTCCTGCAGCTGGTCAGGATGCGGCAGCTTTCTCCAGCAATGCCCCAACCTTTTCGATGGCGTCAGGAGCTTTGTCCAAGCCATAGTCCAGTGATTTCAGGAGTAGGTGTTTTGTGGCCTCGCCGCCAAGGGCTCGCAGTCGGTCAATCATTCGCTTCTTTGCAGGTTCCGGGAGGTCGGACTGCATGATCCGCGCCTCGATGATTGCCTTGATGGTGTCATCGTGGAGCCTGATCGTCACCACGCCGAGGATGGCGGATAGGCCGCCGTCGTCGGCCAGGAAGTCCATGCCCTTGGCGGTGATGCGCGCCTTGAATGGCACATTGACTGAAGAGACAGCAATAGTCTTGAGATCGCACAAGCCATGCTCGCTGAGGTATGCGAGGTTGCTGATTGCGCCGGGAAATTCTGTTTCCCAGCGCTGGACGTCTCTAGTGTCAGGGTAAGAATCCGCCAGCTTCTTCAGCAGCTCCAGCTGCAATTCTCGGTCTAGTTTCATTGCCGCCCTCCTGGCGATGGTTGTATGGAAGCCCCCATCGTAGGCTAGCAGGCCGGTGCGCTGAAACGAATTCCGGTTCTGCCCGGGTTTGCTACCATCCTGCCAACTACAGGAGGGGATATGGCGATTGGAGTAATTGTCGGGCTGGTGGTGCTTGTTCTGATTCTCATCGTTAGCGCCACCGACAAGGAAGAACTCTCGCGACTTCAGCAGCTCAAAAACAAAAGGCGTTTTGGCGGGCGAAAGCTGTCCACCGATGATGCCGGCGAGCTTGACCGGTTGCAGCGAAAATACTGGTGGTACTGACGCAGGCCCGCGGTAGCCCCTGAAAAATCCGGCCGTTATGCCGCCAAAACAAAGCCCTCACAAGAGGGCTTTTTCGTTGGCTGGTCAGCGTCCGAGGCGGTTGTTTCGACGCGTGCCATTGGGGTCGCCCCCGCCGTCGTATCCAAGCAGTTCCTGGATGCGAGCATCAATTGCCGCGAGGATGGCTAGAGTCGCGTCAGCTTGAGGGTTGATTGCCGCAACAAGCTCTCGAGCTTTTGTCAGCTCGGTAATGTCGGTGCATTTGGCAATAAGGTCTTCGGCTTTTGCGGTGTCGCCTGCTTTCGCTGCATCTGCGGTATCTTGTGCGGTGGATGGCACAAAGTCCTTTTGGATGGTGTCGCACCCTGCGGCGTTGACGAAGATCTTTTGGCTAAATGGAGGGTGACTTGACCAGTAGGTCTCTAGCCTTCGCTAGCCGATGATGTATGGCATCGGAGCAAGGCCAAGGATTGTGGGCAGATTCCGGGTACTCCCTTGAAATGGATTCCGAGATTTTCACCCATTCTTCGCAGATGCGAACCTCTTCGGCATATCGCTTTTGCTTTCTAAGTAGGATGGCGGCTCTTTCAAAACAGCCTGGTGCCGCGGGCACTCGAGAAGCAGGCGACTGGGCCCAATAGCTATCGGCCTCCGCCTTCGTGCAAGCGAGCATCATAGTTACGTCATGTCTATGTGTATGCGCAAGGACATTGGTGAGCACGCCGTCCACGGATGGATACTTTCTGGCCGGTCTTGGCGGCAAGTTAAGTAAAAATTCTTCTTCTGTCATGAGTTCCTCCTTTGTGCAGGTGCTACTTGGAGGGGGGGGGGGTTGATGGCGCTCAGCTTGAGAGCCTCTGAACGAATAGCCTCAAGTAGCTCACGCAATTCTGCGCGAGATTCTGTGCGGCGAGGACTTCGTGCGCCTCAACGAAACCGCGCCGCGCCTGATGAGCGCGCTGGTCGAAGGAGTCGGCATGTCGATCGGCGCCCTGCGCAAAATGGCCGAGGAAGGCAAGCTTCTGTCTTCTGTGCTGCTTGGCAGCCCATAAACACGACAGACCTGCTTCAGCGGGTTTGGTACGATCCGCTTCATTACAGGAGGGGATATGCGATATATCGTTTTTATCGGCGCCGTGATTGGTGCACTTTGCCTTCTGGCATCGTTTTTCATGCCAGGTGCGCCGCAACAAGCGGCAATGGCAGGGATGGCTTGTGCGTTCGCCATTATTCCGTACGTGCTTTTTCGGGTCGGCGCCACTGCTGATGAGGAAGACCAGCGGAAGCAAATCATTGAACTGCTGAAGCAAAAGCAGTAGCCACAAGTCGCCACCAGCGACTGCAGATCACCAAGCCTCGGCCTAGCCGGGGCTTTTTTTATGGGCTCGCCGTTGGCGGGCCTTTTTCGTTTGAGGGCCGCTTATGACGGATATTGCGAGCATCGGCGTTGCCATACCAACCGACGGCATCGAGCGCGGCATCAAATCGCTCGATGTGCTGGCCGCAGCGGGACCGAAGGTCGAAAAAGCAATGGCAGGCGTTGAGGGCGCCGCCGCCAAGACGGGGAAATCGCTCAAATCTTTGGGCGAAGGCTCGGCTAAAGGCCTTGATGAGGTGGGCCGGAGCGCGCCCAAGGCAGCTGATGGCATCGGCCGCGTCGCTAAGTCTGCGGATGATGCTAAGCGTGCGCTGGCGGGCATCAACGCCTCTGTCGCCAGCTTCAGCCAAGTCTCGTCCGCAGCCACCCAGTCGGCGCGCGGCATGGTCGGTTTCAGCACAAGCATCCAGGCGTCGCAAAAGAGCTTGATCGACATGCAGACTCAGATGCGCGCCGCTTCTGCCGCGGTCGCGCAAATGGGCTCTATCTTGACTTCGGCACTGCCGTCGCTTCAAGCGGCGGCCAAGGCTCAAGTCGACGCAGCAAAAAGCGCCGCAGACATGGGCGCGGCCTTCCGTTCGGCCGGCGATCAGATGAAGGGCTATGGAGTCTCCGTGCAGCAGGCTACCGCCGCCAGCAAGCAGGGGAGTGCTGGGGCGGCCGAAGCTTTTAGCCTTCTGCGCACCGCCATGGTTGCAGTCGCATCGGTCTCGGTCGTGAGGCAGTTTGCCACTATGGCAGACACGATGACAAACATCGATTCGCGTCTGAAGCTGGTTACGAGCAGCACCAACCAGCTGGCCGCAGCGCAAAGCAGCCTTTTCTCTATAGCGCAAAGCTCACGTATTGGCTACGCGGACTTGGTGGGCACGTACGCGCAGATGGCGCGAGCTACCAAGGAGCTTGGCGTGTCTCAAAAGGACATGCTGGGGGTTACGCAGACCATCAGCCAAGCGCTGACAATTTCTGGAGGTTCCGCAGCCTCTGCGCAAGCGGCTTTGATTCAGCTGTCTCAAGGCTTCGCGTCCGGCACTCTGCGAGGCGAAGAACTCAACAGCGTAATGGAGCAGACGCCGCGGCTTGCACAAGCGATTGCACAGGGGCTGGGTGTCAGCATTGGCGAACTACGCAAAATGGGCTCTGAAGGCGAGCTTACGGCCCAGAAGGTTGTAGCGGCGCTGCAGAAATCTGCCCCTGCAGTAGCGGCAGAGTTCGCGCAAATGAGCCTGACGATTGAGCAATCCACCACTCAAGCTAGCAACAGCGTGCTGAGCCTCGTTGGGACCGTGGACAAGATCACCGGCGCGTCTTCGGCGGCGGCGGGCGGCATCTCCAAATTCTCGGCCAACGTGGATTCTCTGAATGTTCAGATCAAGACCATGTCGGCCACAAACGGCCTCTCCGACTTCTTTTTGGCCGCCTTCAATACCGACAAGCGCCTGAATGACGAGTTGGCAGTTAGCAAGAAAGAGTTGGCAGCTCTCAGCGCCCGCTTGGAGCAGGCGCCGCAAAACATCTACCTCCGATCGGCCACGGTCGATGCTCAGAACTTGGTCAACAAATTGGTCGAGGCACAGGCTCGACTGAAGGCTCTCAACGGGGCGGGGGCGAACGCGGCTACTGGCGGGATTGATGTAGGCGCCTTCCCGTCGCGCGGGAGCCAGGCCGGCTACCAAAAGGAGTTTGAAGCGGCTCAGCAAGGATTGCTGTCGATCACGGCTAAACAGGATGGCATTACGAAAGAGTTCACAGAAACTCTTGGTGCTTACGCTGCTGCGCTGAAGGTCGGCGCCATGACGGAAAAGGAGTATGCCGCCGCCGTCACCGAGGCAAACAAGAAGCGGTATGAGGGCACTGAGGCAGCTAAGGACGCAGCCAAGGCGGCCAAGGCTGGGGCCAGCGCGGCAAACAC
>JBBKVU010000209.1:0-3400 GCA_037968595.1 Comamonas sp. | reverse complement strand
GCCTGGAGCCAGCGCACCGCCGCCGAGCGCTGCGCCGTGCTGCGCAAATGGTTCGAGCTGATCAAGGCCCACACGCAGGCGCTTGCCACCCAGCTCACGCTCGAACAGGGCAAGTCGCTGAGCGAAGCCCAGGGCGAGATTGCCTACGCCGCGAGCTTCATCGAATGGTTTGCCGAGGAAGGCAAGCGCATGTACGGCGAGACCATTCCCTCGCCTTCCAGGGACAAGTTCCTGATGGTCGTGCAGCAGCCGGTCGGCGTCTGCGCGGCCATCACGCCCTGGAATTTTCCGGCCGCGATGATCACGCGCAAGGCAGCGCCCGCGCTGGCCGCGGGCTGCACCATGGTCATCAAGCCCTCGGAACTCACGCCGCTGACCGCGCTGTCGCTGGTCGAGCTGGCCTACGAGGCCGGAGTCCCCGCGGGCGTGATCAGCGTCGTGGTCGGCGATGCGCGCAGCATAGGCGGCGCCTGGCTGCAGGATGCGCGCGTGCGCAAGCTGTCGTTCACCGGTTCCACCGCCGTCGGCAAGCTGCTGTACGCGCAATCCGCGGCGACGGTCAAGAAGCTGTCGCTGGAACTCGGCGGCAATGCGCCTTTCGTAGTGTTTGACGACGCCGATCTCGACGCCGCAGTCGAAGGCGCAATGGCCTCGAAATACCGCAACTCGGGCCAGACCTGCGTCTGCGCCAACCGCTTCTATGTGCAGGCCAGCGTGCACGACGCGTTCGTGGAAAAGCTCAGCGCCAAGGTCCGGGCGCTGCAACTGGGCAACGGCCTGCAGCCCGGCGTCAACCAGGGCCCGCTGATCAACCAGGCGGCGGTGCGCAAAGTGCAGCAGCACATCGACGACGCCCTCGCGCTCGGCGCCTCGGTGGCCTGCGGCGGCCGGGCCAGCGACGCCGGCGCGCTGTTCTTCGAGCCCACGGTCCTGGTCGACGTGCCCACCAGCGCGCTGTGCATGCAGCATGAATCCTTCGGCCCGCTGGCGCCGATTGCGCGCTTCACCGGCGAAGCCGAGCTGATCGCCCACCTCAACGACTCCAGCGTGGGCCTGGCCGCGTACTTCTACAGCCGTGACATGAACCGCTGCCTGCGTGTATCCCAGGCATTGGAAAGCGGCATGGTGGGCGTCAACACCGGACTGATATCCAACGAAGTCGCGCCTTTTGGCGGCGTCAAGGAGTCTGGCCTGGGGCGCGAAGGTTCGCGCCACGGGTTGTCCGAATACACCGAACTCAAGTACGTGTGTTTTGGCGGCCAGTGATGGCACGGGATGTAAGCAGGCGCGTCAACGCGGCGGCATCCTACCTTTGCGAGGGTGGCCGGCCAGTATTGTCTAACCCAGGGTCGCATCCCGATGGCAGGAGACGAGTGGCAGCACTTTTCTCCAGTCTCTCTAGATGAGATGCGCATTCGAAGCGATCGCTTATTAACCACACAGAAAAGAGCTGACCATGGCCATTAGCACCATCTTGTTGATCATTCTTATTCTGCTGCTCGTCGGAGCCCTGCCATCCTGGCCACACAGCCGCAGCTGGGGCTACGCCCCCAGCGGCGTGCTAGGCCTGGTGGTGGTGGTCCTGATCGTCCTGCTGCTCATGGGGCGCATATAGCCTGATTCCACCCATAGCGGCTGACACCACCGGGCAGTTTTGTCCGTTCGTGTCTACGTCTCGGAAGGCCAGCCGGCGCCCTGCGCCGACTGGCCTTTTTTCATGCACGCTGACCGTCGCTCAGTGCAGGCGGGACAGCTGGTTCCTGCGCGCCTGCTTGACTTCATACATCGCCGCATCTGCGGCCTGCAGCGCCTGCAGCGCGTTGTGGCTGCCGGGCGCCACGCCCAGCACGCCTACGCTCGCGCCGTCGTAATACATCTGCAGCGCGCCAAGCTGGTATTCGCCCTGGGTGGCCTGGAACACCCGTTGCGCGAAAGCCTGCTCGGCATCGGCCAGCATGTCGAGGCGCTCGGGGCCGAGCGCGACCACCACGAACTCGTCACCGCCCAGCCGCGCCGCAAGATCTTCGGCGCGCAGCAAAGTGCGCAGGCGTTCGGCCAGCGCCACAAGGAACTGGTCGCCGGCTTCATGGCCGTAGGTGTCGTTGATGGCCTTGAAGCCATCGAGATCGATGAACGCCACCAGCACCGCGATGCCGCGGCGCGCGCCCTGCTCCAGCAGACGGCTCAGCGCCTGGTGCAGCGCGCGCCGGTTGGCGAGCGCCGTCAGCGGGTCGGTATTTGCATAGGTGCTGAGCCGGGAATTGGCTTCCATCAGTCGGCGCACTAGCAGCTCGCGCTCGACCTGCTGAGCGATCAAGGTGGCAAACAGCGATAGCACATGACGTGCCTGCTCGGGCAGTTCATGCCGCGCCGAACTCGCGGCGCACAGCGTGCCGTACAAGGCGCCATCGGCCAGGCGCACCGGCGTGCTCAGATAGGTCTGGATCTGCAGCGCGCGCGCCGCCTCCGAATCGCCCCAGCGCAAGCCGACATCATCGGCAAACGGCTGTTCTTCATCGAGCGCCCGCTTGCACAGCGTGTCTCCCCAGGTCACCGACAAGCCCTCGGGAATCTGCATCTCGCTGGTATTGCGCGCATAGAGCACATGCTGCAGATCGCGCTGCAGATCGATGGTCGTCAGATAGGTGGACTCCATGCCGGTGACGGACACCAGCATTTCCAGCAAAGGGCGCGACAGCTCTTCCAGCGTTTTGGCCGAGCTGACTGTCTCGGACAGATGATCAAGTAAAGGCTCCATGACGCCATTATTGTCTTCTGGCCGACACAGGGGCTGTAACAGCGTGTCAGACGGGCCGGGGCCTTTGCGCCGCGGCCCGTGCCTGCGCGCGCGCTTCTCTTAAGCGCCGCGCACCATGGCCATGATCTTGGCGGTATTCAGGCCGCGTGCGGTCTCCTGCATCTGTGGCAGATAGCGCGCCTGCAGTTCCCGGCCGTCCTTCATCACATGCTGGTAGGCGTCCTTGAGCATGTCGGTCGACAGCGTGCGTCCGCCTGCATAGTACTGATTGGCCACATGGCCCAGCGCATAGGTCGAGGCGAAACTCATGCCGCTGCTCACCGCCTGGCGACCCACGCCACCAAACAGCCCTTTGCCGGCCTTGCCCAGCAGGCCGCTGAGCAGCTTGCGTCCGGCTTCCTCGAGGTACTGCGAAGTCAGGCCCACGCCCAGCGCCGCCAGCAGATCCTTGATGTGTCCGCGGTCGAGTTCATAGCCGTAGCTCTGGCCGATCTGATAGACCAGGCGCATCTGCAGGGGAATGATGGCCAGCGTCGACAGGTTCTCGGGCAGCAGCTCGATGGCGCCGTTCATGATCGACGATTTGAGGATCTTGCTGTCCATGTCCGCGGCCGACAGCGTGCCGGGCCGACGCTGGGCGGC
>JBBKVU010000208.1:0-5405 GCA_037968595.1 Comamonas sp. | reverse complement strand
GCGCCCGAAACCATGGCCCTGATGCGCGAGATGGTCGCTGCCGGCGAGGTCGACGATCTGGTCGCCGAGCGTGTCTGGCAGGAGCTCGCGCGCGGCCTGATGGAAACCGCGCCCGGGCGCATGTTCGAAGTGCTGCGCGACTGCGGCGCGCTCGACGTTCTGCTGCCCGAGCTGGCCCGCCTGTGGGGCGTGCCCCAGCGCGCCGAATACCACCCCGAAATCGACACCGGCGTGCATGTGATGATGGTGCTGCAGCAGGCCGCGCGCGAGCTCCTGCCAGACACGCTCGGCGACCAGATCGTCGACCTCGCCGGCAGCGACCATCTCGCGCATCAGGGCCATGGTTTCGGGCGCGACGCTGAAATCGGCAAAGCGCGCCGCGAAACGCGCCACGCGCAGGATGCGCACCGGGTCTTCGCGAAACGCGTCGGTCACATGGCGCAGCAGCCTGGCCTGCAGGTCGCGTTGGCCGCCATAGGGGTCGCTGAGCGTGCCGCTTTCAGGCCAGCCGTCGGGCGCGGCCATGGCGTTGATGGTCAGATCGCGGCGCGCAAGGTCTTCCTCTAGCGTGACTTCGGGCGAGGACTGCACGGCGAAGCCGCGGTAGCCGCGCCCGCTCTTGCGCTCGGTGCGCGCCAGCGCGTATTCCTCGTGGGTCTTGGGATGCAGGAAGACGGGGAAGTCGCGGCCCACGGGCTGAAAGCCCTGGGCCACCATTTCTTCGGGTGTTGCGCCGACCACGACCCAGTCGCGGTCATGGACGGCCCGCCCCAGCAAGTGGTCGCGCACCGCGCCGCCGACCATCAGGATTTGGATAGAACTCATGCGCCCAGTGTCGCCGGATTTGGGGCGACCCCTGGTGGAAGTCAGAAAGCCGCGGAGTAGACCGCGAGCGCGTCGTCCACCGTGAGCGGGCGCGGATTGTTCATCAGCAGGCGTTCCTGAAGCATGGCGTCGGCGGCCAGCGTGGCGAGCATGTCCTGCGCCACGCCATGGTCGCGCAGGCGCATGGGCAGGGCGGTTCTTTCGATCAGCGCGACGATATGCGCAATGAAGTCGGCGGCGCGCTCGGCGGGCGTGCCGGTCTGCGCCAGGCCCAGCGCCGCGCCGAGTTCGGCATAGCCTTGCGGGTGCGTCTGGGCGTTGAAGCGCAGCACATGGGGCAGCACCAGCGCATTGGTCAGGCCATGGGGCAGGTGGTAGCGTCCGCCCAGCGGGTAGGCCAGGGCGTGCACGGCCGCGACCGGTGCATTGGCAAAGGCCTGGCCGGCGAGCATGGAGCCCAGCAGCATGGCTTCGCGTGCCTTGAGGTCGCTGCCGTTGGTGCAGACCTGCTCCAGATTGGTCGACAGCAGCTTGAGGGCCAGCGTGGCCGCATGGTCGGACAGCGGGTTCTTGAGCCGCTTGCTGGTGAAGGCTTCGATCGCATGCACCATGGCATCGATGCCCGTGGCCGCGGTGATGGCGGGCGGCAGGCCCACGGTCAGTTCAGCGTCCAGCACCGCCAGGTCGGCGTAGAGCTGGCGCGCAACGATGCCGCTTTTTGTGGTGGCGCCGGTGGTCACAATGGCCACGGGCGTGACTTCGGAGCCGGTGCCGGCGGTGGTTGGAATATGTACCAGGGGCAGACGCCCGCCGCTGACCTTTTCCACGCCATACATTGCGCTCAACGGCTGATCGCTGGCGGCCAGCACCGCGACCAGCTTGGCGACATCCATCGACGAGCCGCCGCCCACGCCCAGCACCAGCGTGGCGCCGAACTCCCGTGCGCGGGCTGCGGCTTTTTCCACCACATGGTCCGGCGGATCGGCCTCGACGTCGTCGCAGACCAGCAGCTCCCAGCCATGGGCGCGCAAGGACGCAAATGCCGGCTCCAGCAGTCCGCTGCCGACCAGGAACTTGTCGGTCACGGCCATCACGCGCCCGGGCGTGAAGCGTTGCGAAAGGATTTCTCCCATGTTTTGCGCGGCACCCGTTTGGATGATGACTTGCGCGACGGTGCTGAATGAGAACGACGACATGCGAGTAAAAGCGAGTGGTGAGGAATGCGTCATCCTGACGCTACTTGGCGCTCACGTCCAGCACCTCGGCGTCACCGCTGCTGGACGGCCGCAGGGACTGCGGCCTTCACCTTCAGCGGCGTTCGCGGTAGGGTTCCTCGAAGTCGATGAAATCCTGCTCGGCAAGCGCGTCCTGCACCCATTCCTGCACCGAAGGCAATGCCTGCACGCGCTTGACGTAGGCATCGATCTGCGGCGGTACCGGCAGCGCATAGGTTGCCAGGCGCAGGCAGACCGGCGCGAAATAGGCGTCGGCAATGGTGAAGTGGCCGAACAGCAGCGTGCCGCCGTGGGTCGCCAGCAGCGCGCTCCACATGTCGATCAGCCGCTGCACTTCGTCGCGCACGCCGGGCTGCTCGTTCCAGATCTGTGCGCCGGCCGCGGGCAGATGGGCTTCGACATTGAGCGGGCAATGGGAGCGCAGTTCGGGGAAGCCGCCGTGCATTTCAGCGCAGATGCTGCGCGCATGGGCGCGATCGGGCGCGAGCAGCGGCCAGAGGTGCTTGTCGGGGTATTGTTCGGCCAGGTATTCGGCGATGGCCAGGCTGTCCCAGATGGCCAGGTCGCCGTCGACCAGTACCGGCACCTTGCCTGCGGGCGAGACCGCATGCAGGCGCTGCTTGAACTCCGACTGCAGCGAAAAGCTGTCGAAGCGCACCTTTACCTCTTCGAAGGCGATGCCCGCCTGGCGCATCAGCACCCAGGGTCGCATGGACCACGATGAGTAATTCTTGTTGCCGATATAGAGTGCAAGCATGCAGACTCCTGTCAGGTCGAAAGACGGGTGCGGCCGGGTGTGCGCCCATGCTAGCGGCTGTCGTGCGGCTTGTCATGAAGATTGCATGGGTTTGTTTGCAAATCAGCGCAAAAAACTGCATGAAGCCTGGCGTAGGCCTGCAAACGGGTAAGGAACTGTGTCGCCGGTATCGGCTTGCAGGCCCGCAGTGCTTTAATGCCGGCCATGCACACTACCGCCCTGGTCCTTTTTTCCGGTGGACAGGACTCCACCACCTGCCTGGCCGACGCCCTGTCGCGCTATGAACGCGTCGAAACCCTGGGTTTCGACTACGGCCAGCGTCACCATGTCGAACTCGATGCGCGCCTCAACGTGCTGGCTGCCCTGCGCCGCGATTTCCCGCAATGGGCGCCGCGCCTGGGTGAAGACCACATGCTGTCGCTTGACGTGCTGCAGCAGATCGGCGGCTCGTCCCTGACCGATGACGTGGCCTTCGCGATGCAGGCCGACGGCCTGCCCAACACCTTCGTGCCCGGGCGCAACCTGCTGTTCCTGACGCTGGCCGGCGCGCTCGCCTACCGCCGTGGTCTGCAGGTGATCGTCACCGGCGTGTGTGAAACCGATTTCTCGGGCTATCCCGACTGCCGCGACGACACCATGAAGGCCTTGCAGGTCGCGCTGAACCTGGGCTTGGAGCGCCGCCTGCGCATTGCCACGCCGCTGATGTGGATAGACAAGGCCCAGACCTGGCAGATGGCGCAGGACCTGGGCGGCCAGCCGCTGGTCGACATCGTCGTCAACGACACCCACACCTGCTACCAGGGCACGCGCGACACGCTGCACGACTGGGGCTATGGCTGCGCCACCTGCCCGGCCTGCGATCTGCGCGCCAAGGGCTGGGCGCGCTGGAAAAGCCGCTGAACGCTAGCGGCGAGGTCGCTCGGCCTGCGGCCAGACCACGCCGTTGTCGTTGAGGATGGCGTCCAGCGGCAGGTCATGCGGCTCGGGAACGAAATCATCGAGATAGCCGCAGGTGAAGCCCAGGCCCACGGTGAACGGGCGCGGCGTGAGCGTGGCCAGCGTGCGGTCGTAGAAGCCGCCGCCATAGCCCAGCCGGTAGCCGCCCGGCGCGTAGCCCACGCAGGGCACGAACAGCAGCGTGGGCACGACCACCTCGGTGTCCTTGGGCTTGGGAATGCCGTAGGCATCCTCTTCCATCGGGCAGCCCGGGTACCAGAGGTGAAAGCTCAGTGTCTTGTGGACCTTGTCGATCACCGGCAGGCCTATGCGTCGGCGCTGGCCGTCGCGCTGCAGCTCGCCGTCTTCCTTCCAGCGGTGCAGGGCGGGCAGGGGGTCAAACTCTCCTTTGATGGGCCAATAGGCTCCAATCACGGTATCGGGCCTATCAATGAGCCAAAATCGCATGACCTGTTGCAACAGGTCCGCGCGGTCCAGTCGATCCGTAAGGTTCAACCGCTGTTCGATCAATGCGCGCCGTAAGGCTGCTTTGTCCATCACATAATCCTCCATGCACTGGCACAAGATTCTGACACCGCTTCTCGCGGCAACCCTCTGGACCACAGCCTCGCCGCTGGTGGCGGCTCAAATCCGTGGTGACGATGCGTTGCTCGCAATGCAGCAAGCCTACCGCAAAGGCGACCGCAATCAGCTCGCTCAGTTGTTGCCCGCGGTGCGCGGCCATGGTCTCGAACCCTGGGGTGCCTACTGGGAGCTGCGCCTGCGGCTCGATACGGCGCAGCCCGACGAAGTGCAGTCGTTCCTCAAGCGCTGGGCCGGCACCTACCATGAAGACCGCCTGCGCAACGACTGGCTGCTGCTGCTCGGCCAGCGCCGTGACTGGGCGCAGTTCGCGCAGTTGCTTCCTGGCTACCGCATGCAGGACGACCGCGCGGTGCGCTGCTATGCGCTGACCATCGAGCAGATCGAAGGCCGGGCCGGCGAAGCCCAGGCGCAGGAAGTGCGCGACCTGTGGCATGCGCAGCGCGACTCCGAGGACGGCTGCACCAACGCCGCCGGCAATTTCTACAACGCCAAGCTGCTGTCCGACGACGCCGTATGGCGCAAGGCGCGGCTCGCGGCCGACGCCAACCGCCAGCGCGCGGTGCGCGATGCGGTGCAACTGGTCGCTCCCGAGTCGCTGCCGCTGGTCAACGAGCTGTTTGCTTCGCCGATCAAATTTCTCACCGGTCCGCGCCAGGCGCGCGGCCAGGTGCGCAAGGAACTGGGCCTGCTGGCGCTGATCCGTCTGGCGGCCAACGACCCGGGCCAGGCCGCGGCCCAGCTCGAAGGCCGCTGGAACGGCGTGCTCTCGGCCGAGGAGCGCAACTGGGCCTGGGCGGCCATAGGCAAGCAGGCGGCGTTCAAGCTGCAACCCGAGGCCCAGACTTATTTCGCCAATGTGCGCAAGGACCAGGATCTCAACGACGAACTGCTGGGCTGGAAAGTGCGCACCGCCTTGCGCGCCAGCCAGTGGCGGTCGGTGACGCGCGCCATCGATGCCATGAGCCCCGAGGGCCAGGCCGACAGCGCCTGGGTCTACTGGAAAGCCAGGGCGTTGATCGCGCCCCACGGCGGCGACGCCGAGCGCG
>JBBKVU010000207.1:0-5671 GCA_037968595.1 Comamonas sp. | reverse complement strand
GGCCGAGCTCGAGGCCGGCCGCTATGACTGCGTGATGGTTGCCGGCGTCGAGCTCGAGCGCAACGTTCCCGGCGCGCTGGCCGCCCAGCATCTGGGCGCTGCCACCTGGGTGGGCCAGGAGGCACAGGAGGCGAAGTACGCCTGGCCTCACATGTTCCACCTGGTGGGCCAGGAATATGAGCGCCGCTATGGGCTCAAATACGAACACCTGGGGCGCATCGCGCAGATCAATATCGAGAACGCCCGGCGCAACCCCGACGCCCAGACGCGCAGCTGGGAATACGGCCCGCGCAGCTTCATGGCCGACGACGTCGCCAACCCGGTGATCGAGGGCATGATACGGCGCCAGGACTGCGGCCAGGTCACCGATGGCGCGGCGGCCGTGGTGCTGGCAAACGAGCGCTTTGCCAGCGCCTGGGCCGCGCGCCACAACCGCTCGCTGGATTCGATTGCGCGTCTCACGGGCTGGGGGCACAGCACGGCGCACTTGAAGCTCGATGCCAAGCTGCGCGCGAGTGCCGAGTCGCCCTATGTGTTCCCGCATGTGCGCGGCGCCATCCAGGATGCTTTCCGGCGCGCCGGCATTGCCGATGTGTTCCAGCTCGACGGCATAGAGACCCACGACTGCTTCACCACCACCGAGTACATGGCCATAGACCACTTCGGCATCACGGCGCCGGGGCAAAGCTGGCGCGCCATAGAGGACGGCACGATTGCCGCGGGCGGGCGGCTGCCGATCAATGCCAGCGGCGGCCTGATAGGCCTGGGCCACCCCGTGGGGGCCACGGGAGTGCGCATGGTGCTGGACACGGCGCGCCAGGTCACGGGCCGGGCGGGGGCCTGCCAGATCGAGGGCGCGCGCCGCTGCGCCACGCTCAATATCGGCGGCAGTGCCACCACGGTGGTGAGTTTTGTGGTCGAGCGCTGAGCAGGCGCGGGGCCGCTATTCGCTGGCCGGATGTTCCACGCCCAGGATGGCGTGCAGCCGCGCGCTGGTGGTCGTGTATTGCAGCGCGACCTTGGCGCCGCTGAGCAGCTCGGCCGCAGAGAATGCGGCCAGCGTGGCTTCATGGAAGGCGCACAGGATCAGCCGGCGCTTGCCCGCGTAGTGGTTGATGTCGCCCACGGCATAGATGCCGGGCTGGCTGGTCGAGAACGTCGCGGCGTCGACCAGCAACTGCTTGCGCTCCATCGCCAGGCCCCAGTCGGAAATCGGCCCCAGGCGCGGTGAAATGCCCAGATAGACCCAGAGCTGGTCCAGCGCCAGGCGCTGGGGGGCGCCCTGCGGATCGGTGAGCAGCAGCGCCGCAAGCCGGCCGTCCTGCGTCTCGATATCGCTGATCTGCGCGGCCACGACCTCGATGCGCCCGGCCTCGCGCAGCGCCTGCAGGCGGGCCAGCATTTCGGGCGCGGCATTGAAGACATCGCGGCGGTGCAGCAGCGTGACGCGCGCGCGGGAATCGGCGCAGCGCAGCGCCGCGGCGACCGCGTCCTCGTCGCCGCCATGGACCACGATCTGCTGGCCGGCGGAAATGTCGGCATCGGCCGGGTGGTAGTGCAACTGGCGACCGAGATGCGTCTCGATGCCGGCAATCTTGAGCGTGCGCGGCACAAACGCGCCCACGCCGGCGGCAATGAACACGCAGCGCGCGCGCAGCTGCGTGCCCGACGTGGTGCTCAGCAGGAAGCGGCCGTCGTCCAGGGTTTGCAGCGCCTGCACCTGGTTGCCCAGATGCCATTGCGGTTGAATGGGCGCGAGCTGCCTGAGCAGCAGGGCGACCAGTTCGCGCCCGGTGCACACCGGAATGCCCGGAACGTCATAGATGGGCTTGTCGCCATACAGCTCGGCGCACTGGCCGCCCGCGTGGGGCAGGGCGTCGACGATGTGCACGCCCAGGCCTTGCAGGCCCAGCTGGAAAGCCTGGAACAGTCCGGCCGGGCCGGCGCCTATGACCACCGCATCGGTGTCTACAGGGGGAAGCGGGGGCGCGGCGCGGTCCGTCATGGGTTGCTCGTCGCCGATCAGCGCTGCAGCGCGGCAATCTTGCCGGGCTGGCCGTTGAATTCGTCGGCGTCGGGCAGCGCGTTCTTGCGCTTGGTGATGCTCTTCCAGCCCGCGGCCAGCGACAGCTCGGCGTTGAGCTTGATGAAGGCCAGCTGATCGGGCGGCACGTCTTCTTCGGCAAAGATCGCGTTGGCCGGGCACTCGGGGATGCAGACTGCGCAGTCAATGCATTCATCCGGGTCGATGACCAGCATGTTCGGGCCTTCGCGGAAGCAGTCCACGGGGCATACGTCCACGCAGTCGGTGTATTTGCACTGGATGCAGTTTTCGGAAACGACGTGAGTCATGAGGAACTTTGGAGTTATAGGGTCAGTACTGAGCTGATTTTATTTCACTGGGCCGATTCGTGGGCGCAGTGCGCAATGAGGAGAGCGCGGCGCCGGGGTATCGGGCTATTGTCTCGCGGTAAAAATTACTTGCATCGCACACGGCTGGTGAAACTGGCGCGCCCCAGCTCAGGGGCACCGAGCAAGGGCCGCCCCGCAGCGATGGTGCCGTGCCTAGCCGGCCGCCCCCCTCCACCGAAGGTTGAGAGGGGGAAGCGGCGTAGCCGCTCAGGGGGGGCATCAATGTGCCAGCGCTGCTGCCGCGGTCTTGTGGCTGGCGGTGTCGACCAGGATCAGCGCGCCCTGGATGCGCGCTTCGGTGAAGGGGCGCAGCGGCAGCGGCTCCTGCAGCGCGAGTTCGACCACGCCAATGGCATTCGCCTGCAGGTTGGCGGCGGGCTCTTCTGCCAGCGTGTGGATGTCGAGGTGGTGGACCACGCGGCGCACCTTGGCCTTGACCCAGCGGTGGCCGTGCAGCGCCAGATAGACGCGCCCTGGCACCAGCGGCTCGTCGTCCATCCAGGCCACGGTGGCCGTGAGATCGCGCCGGCCCACGGGGGCGGCTTCCTCGGCGTCGAAATCATCGTCGGCCACGGGCGCTGCCGCGCTGGCCGCCAGAATCCAGTCGCCGCGCGAGACATCGACTTCGCGGTCCAGCACCACGCCCGCGCTGTGGCCGGCGCTCACTTCGCCGGGACGCCGCGCATGGTCGAGCACCTGGGCCACCAGGGCGGTCTGGCCGCTGGGGAAAATCTGCACGCTCTGGCCGACCTGCAGCTGACCTGCACCCAGCCGGCCCCAGAACACGCGCCGGCCCTGGGAGGTGTCGGCCGACGAGGAGAATTTTTCCACCCATTGCACCGGCAAGGCCATGGGCAGCGCGGTGTCGTGTGGCGTGCTGGGCAGGCCTTCGAGCCATTGCAGCAGGCTGGGGCCGCTGTAGCCGCACCAGCCCTTGTGTGCGGTCACCACGTTCCAGCCCTTGAGCGCCGAGACCGGCACCGTGGCGGCAACGCGAATGTCCGCGGCCTGGGCAAAGCGTTCGAGCGCCGCCTTGATGTGGACAAAGGCCAGTTCGGGCTCGGCCACGGCGTCCAGCTTGTTGACGGCAAAGACCAGCGAAGGCACGCGCAGCAGGTGGACCAGCAGGCTGTGGCGGCGCGTCTGGGGCAGCAGCGCCAGGTCGGGCGAGCGCCAGTCGAGCTTGGTTGCATCGACCAGCACCACGGCGGCGTCGGCGCTGCTGGCCGCCGTGACCATGTTGCGCGTGTACTGCTCGTGGCCGGGGGCGTCGCCAATGATGAACTTGCGCGCCGGCGTGGCGAAGTAGCGGTAGGCGACGTCGATGGTGATGCCTTGCTCGCGCTCGGCCGACAGACCGTCGGTCAGCAGCGCCAGGTCGGTCTCGCCGCTGCGCTGAACGCCGGCCAGTTGGTCTTGCAGCACCGACTTGCTGTCGACCAGCAGGCGGCCGATCAGCGTGCTCTTGCCGTCATCGACGGAGCCGCAGGTGATGAAACGCAGCGCCGAGGCGGTGTCTTCGGCCTGGGAAGTGAATGCAGTGCTTGTCATTAGAAGTAACCTTCCTTCTTGCGCTTTTCCATGGACGCGTCGCTGGTCTTGTCGTCCATGCGCGTGGCGCCGCGTTCGCTCACATCGGCGGCCAGGGTTTCAATCACGATATCGGCGGCGCTGGCGGCCGTGCTTTCCACCGGGCAGGTGCAGGTGATGTCGCCCACGGTGCGAAAACGCACGTCGCGGATCACGACTTCCTCGCCCTCGCGCGGCTGGGTCAGCTCGGTCACGGGCACCAGCAGGCCGCGGCGCTCGACCACTTCACGCGGGTGGGTGTAGTAGATCGACGGCAGGGCGATCTGCTCGCGCTCTATGTATTGCCAGACGTCCAGCTCGGTCCAGTTGCTGATGGGGAACACGCGGAAATGCTCGCCCGGCGCGATGCGGGTGTTGAACAGCGTCCACAGCTCGGGGCGCTGGGCCTTGGGCTGCCACTGGCCGAAGCTGTCGCGGTGCGAGAAGATGCGCTCCTTGGCGCGGGCCTTTTCCTCATCGCGGCGCGCACCGCCGATCAGCGCGTCAAAGCGGAACTCCTCGATGGCTTCGAGCAGCGTCACCGACTGGTGCACGTTGCGCGACTCGCCGGGATGGGCCAGGCGCACGGTGCCGCGCGCCATCGAGTCCTCGACATTGCGCACGATCAGCTCCGCACCCAGTTCCTTGGCGCGCTGGTCGCGAAAGGCCGTGACTTCGGGGAAGTTGTGGCCGGTATCGATCATCAGCAGCGGATAGGGCAGGCGGCCCGCACCGAAGGCCTTTTCGGCGCAGCGCAGCATCACCAGCGAATCCTTGCCGCCGGAAAACAGCAGCGTCGGGCGCTCGAAAGTGGCGGCCACCTCGCGCAGGATGAAGATGGTTTCCTCTTCAAGCGCATCGAGGTGGTGGTTGCTGAGGTGGGTCAGCACATGGGAGGCAATGGGGGCGTTCATGCAAAACCTTGGGAGCAATGTCTTGGGGGCGGGTGCGGGATTCAGGCGGCCTTGACGTGCAGTCCGCATTCCTTGGCGGTCTCATCTTCCCACCACCAGCGGCCGGCGCGGAAGTCCTCGCCCAGGCTGATGGCACGGGTGCAGGGCGCGCAGCCGACCGAGGGGTAGAACTGGTCGTGCAAGGGGTTGTAGTCGACGTCGTTGAGCGCGATGTAATGCCAGACATCGCCCCAGGTCCAGTCGGCCAGCGGATTGAACTTGGTCAGGCCCTTGGCCTGCACTTCGCTGGTGTCGACCGCCGGCACATCGGCGCGCGCATTTGACTGCTCGCGGCGCAGGCCGGTGATCCAGCCGGTCTTGCCGGCCAGCGCGCGCGCCAGCGGCTCCATCTTGCGTATGCCGCAGCATTGCTTGCGCAGCTCCAGGCTGCGGTACATCGCGTCCTGGCCCTGGGTGCGCACGAACTGGATGACCTGCTCGTGGCGCGGGCGATAGACTTGCACCTCGGCGCGCGACGCCGCTTCGGTGCGTTCGAGCAGCGCCAGGGTCTCGGTATGCAGCGCGCCGGTATCGAGCACGAACACCGGAATGTCCAGCGCCAGCGCGTTGATCAGGTGGGTGATGACCACGTCCTCGGCACCCAGGCTGGAGGCCTGGGTCACGTCGCCCTGGCGGGTGCCATGGCCTGCGGCCTGGCGCAGCAGCTGCTCGGTCTGGGCCAGCTTGGCGGCGAAGTCGCTGCTGGGCCGCGCGTTGCTGCGCACGGCCTGGCGGCC
>JBBKVU010000206.1:0-8742 GCA_037968595.1 Comamonas sp. | reverse complement strand
TTCGGCGACCTGGGCCAGCAGGCTCGCGTCAAAGGGATTGGTGACAGCTATCGGCTGGCGGGCGTTGCCCGCCGGCTTGCCGTTGACGAGACAGTGAAGCAGCGCGGGGGCGGCGCCGGGCGCGGTGAGGATGCGTGCCATGGGAATTCCTGTGGGATGTGAAAAAGGCCCCGAAGGGCCTGGTGGGGAGTCGGCCCTCAAGCTGCTGCCCCGTAAACCCTTCTGTCGTTCGACGCTTCTACCCTTAGACAAGCTCAGGGTGAACGGGTTGACGGGTGATCGGGTGATCGGGTGAACGGGGCAGGGCGTGCGGGTTCAGGGCCATGCCGGGCCGGCTCAGTTCATGCGCGGCAGGTTGGCGGCCTTGATGGCAATCGCCATGGCGTCGCGCCCTTCAATGAGCTTGTTGCGGTACTCGGCGCCGGTCAGCGCCGCCGGGTCCACGCCCGCGGTCTCGAGAATCGGCGCGAGCTGGGGGCTGGCGGCCGCGGTCATTGCAACCTTCTCCATGCGCTCGCGAATGGCTGCGGGCGTGCCCTTGGGGAAGGCCAGGCCTATCCAGGAGTCGATCTCCACGTCAAAGCCCTGCTCCTTGAGCGTCGGCACTTCGGGCAGTTCCTTCCAGCGCATGGGGCTGGCGCTGGCCAGCAGGCGCATCTTGCCGGCCTTCACATGCGGCACGATATCGGACGGGTTCTGCACGATCACGTCGACATGGCCGCCAAGCAGCGCCGAGACGGTTTCGGCGCCCGACTTGTAGCTGACCTGCTCGAACTTGCCGCCGCTCTTGCGGCCCAGCTCGAACATGGCGATGTTGTTGGGCGCCGAGGGTGCGCCGAAGAACACGCCCTTGTCCTTCTTGGCCGCGGCAATCAGATCCTGCATGGTCTTGTAGGGCGAGTCGGCGCGCACCGCGACGCCGTAGCGGTAGCGCGCCACGCCGGCAATGAAGTCGAAGTTGTCGACCGTGTAGTCGACATTCATCAGATGCGGCGTGATGGCGATGGTCGAGAAGGTCACCACGCCCAGCGTGTAGCCGTCGGGCTTTTGCTTGGCCAGGCTGGACACCCCCAGCGTGCCCTGGGCGCCGCCGCGGTTGTTGGGCACCACGGGTTTCTTCAGCAGGCCTTCCATCGCATTGCCTATGGCACGCGCGGCGACATCGGTGTTGCCGCCGGCGCCGTAGTTGATGATCATCGTCACTTCGCGCTCGGGGTATTTTGCCGGGTCCTGGGCCGCTGCGGGCAGGGCGAAGCCGGCCGTGCAGGCCGCGGCCACGCAGGCCACGAGAAAGCCGCGCTTGGTGGTGAGGGTGGATTGGCTCATCTTTGTCTCCGTCGGTTTGCGCCATCTGTGTGGCAATGGGAAGGAATCTGCGTGCGGTTCAGGCCATGAGAAAGCCGCCGTTGACGTCGATCACGGCGCCGTTGGTGAAGCCCGCGGCCTCGCTGCACAGGTAGCTGATGGCGGCGCCAACTTCCTGCGGCTCGCCGATGCGCCTGACGGGAATCTGCGCGGCATAGCGCCGGTTGACCTCCTCGCCGGCCTGCAGCGCCATCTGCGTCAGGATGCGACCCGGCGCCACGCAGTTGGTGGTGATGCCGAACTCGCCCATCTCCGAGGCAATCGAGCGGCTCAGGCCCAGCACCGCCGACTTGGTCAGCATGTAGGCCGGGCCGGCAACGATGGACTTGCCGCGGCCGGCCAGCGACGACACATTGACGATGCGGCCCCAGCGTTTGGCCTGCATGTTGGGCAGCGCGAGCTGGCACAGCCGCAGCATGGCCAGCACGTTGACGTCGATCATGGTCTGGACTTCGGCGGCGCTGACGTCGAGGATGCCGTTGGACTGGCCGGCGGCGTTCTTGAGGCTCACGCCCGCGTTGTTGACCAGGATGTCGACGCCGCCATGCGTGGCCGTGAGTTCGGCCATCAGCGCGCCGCAGCCGGCCGCGTCGCAGACGTCCAGCGCATGGGCCATGGCGTTGGCGCGCAGATCTTCGGGAATCGCCTGCAGGTCGGGCGTGCGCAGATCGGTGAGCACCACCTTGCGGCCGTCCTTGAGCAGTTCGATGGCCGTTGCCAGGCCGATTCCCTGGGCTGCGCCCGTGACCAGGGCCAGGCGCAGCGGCATGTTGTTCTCGCGCTTCATCAGTTGCTTTCGGGGGTGTAGAAGGTGATGGGAGGGAAGGCGTTTTCGCTGCACATGACTTCGATCAGCGTCGAGTCCTCGGCGGCCATGGCGGCCTGCAGCGCCGCCGCGATCTGCGCCGGGTCGCTGACGCGCACCCCGTTGATGCCGCAGGCGCGCGCGATGGCCGCATGCTCCACGCCGGAGAAATGCACGGCCGAGGTGTGCTCGCCGAACTTCACGTTCTCGGCATGCTTCTGGTAGCCCAGGATGCCGTTGTTGATCAGCAGCGTGATGACCTTGATGCCCATGCGCTTGCAGGTTTCCATTTCGGACCAGACATGGGCGAAGCCGCCGTCGCCCACCAGCGCAAACACCTGGCCTTCGGCCTTGGCCAGGCGCGCGCCCATGGCCATGGGCATGCCCCAGCCCAGGCCCGCCAGGCCGCGCGGCGTGAGAAAGCGCTGGCCGGCTTTGCGGCAGGTCAGGTAGTTGGTGACCCACAGCGTGGAGTAGCTGGCATCGGTGACCACGGTGTCATCGGTGGTGAGCAGCGCGTTGAGTTCGTGCATCAGGCGCTCGGGGCGTATCGGCGTCTCGTTGCTGCTGCGCACGGCCTGCGATTCCTCCAGGTGCTGCTTCCTGCCGGCGGCAATGCGCGCGGCCAGTTCTTCCTTGCGGGCGCTGCGCGCCCCCAGATCCAGCCCCTTGGCGATTTCCGTCATGGCCGCGAGCGCAAGTTTGGCGTCGCCGACCAGGCGCAGCGCATCGTAGTTGCGGCCGATTTCGGTGCCGTCGATGTCGATGTGAATGAACTGCGCGTTCTTCGGGTACAGCGACCAGCTGTCGGTGCCGTTCTGGTTGGTGCGGTTGCCCACCAGCAGCACCACGTCGGCGCCGGTGACGAAGTCCTTGAGATAGCGGCCCGAACCGTTGGGGCCCATGCAGTTGGCCATCACGCCCAGCGACAGCGGCGCGGTTTCATCGATCGCGCCCTTGCCCATGTTGGTCGTGCCCACGGGCAGCGCCATGGTCTGGGCAAACGCCACCAGTTCGTCGTGCGCGCCCGAGCCGTGCACGCCGCCGCCGGCAATGATGACCGGGTTGCGCGCCGTGCGCAGCGCTTCCACGGCCTGGCGCAGCAGCGCGTGATCGGGTGTGGCGCGGTCCAGCGGAAAGCGGCCCAGCGACGAGTTGCGCGGCACGGATGACCGCTGGCCGGGTTCATTGAGCAGGTCGGCCGGCAGCATCAGCGCGACCGGGCCGGGGCGGCCGCTGCAGGCGGCAATGATGGCCTGCTCGACATAGTCCTCGACGCGCGAGGCCTGGTCTACGCGCCGCACCCACTTGGTCACGGGCTTGAACAGGCCCATGTGGTCCAGGTCCTGGAAGGCATTCTTGTCGGTCTGGTCGCGCGCCACGTCCTGCACCAGCGCGATCACGGGAATCGAGACCTTGAGCGCTTCGGCCAGGGGCGCGACCAGCAAGGTCGCGGCCGGGCCGTTCTGGGCGGTGATCACCGCGGGCGTGTTGGTCATGCGCGCATAGGCGTCGGCCATGTAGCCGCCGGCGTTCTCGGTGCGGTAGGCGATCTGGCGAATGCCCAGCTCCTCGGCCGCAAGCACGAACATGCTGGGCAGGCTCTGGCCGAAGAATTGCGTGATACCGTGCTTTTGCAGGGTCTTGGCGACAATGTGGCCCACCGTTTCATGGGTGTTGAGGCCGGGGTTCGAGAGGGGTTTCAGCATTCAGCAAGCTCCGTACGTTGATCTCATGCATTGTTTTATAAAATAATGCAGGCACCAACGCAGTAGAGCAGTTTCAGAACATTGAAAAAAGAGGGTAAATACCTATGGGTGCGCTATGGCAGAGTTGAACCACACCGATGTGGTGCGCGAGCGGATACTGGAAAAGCTGATCTATGCCGAGTACATGCCGGGCCACACGTTCAAGCTGCGCGAGATGACCGAGAGCGAGGAATTCCAGGGCATGAGCCAGACGCCGATACGCGAGGCGCTGCTGCAGCTGGTGGCCCAGGACATCCTGATGGGCCAGCGCGGTTTCAGCGTGCGCGTGCCGATTCCTTCGGTCGAGCAGTTGGCCGAAGTGCGCGCCATCCGCACCAAGCTGGAAATCATGGCCGCTACCAATGCCATGCACGAATGGACGACGGCAGGCATTGGCGAACTAGAGCGCATTCACGGCGAGCTGCAGCTGGCAAAAGCCGCGGGCGATGTGACGCGCATCCTGCGCGCCAACGTGCAGTTCCACTTCGCGCTTTACGGCGCCGAGCGGCGCTCCTATCTGATGACCATGATCCGTACGCTGTGGGCCATCACCGGCCCCAGCATCCGCTTTCTCTACGAGGAAGGCCGGCCGCTGGACACCAGCGGCCGCCATCCGCACGCCGACGTGATCGATGCCTTGCGCCGCCAGGACCGCGCCATGCTCGAGCGCGCCATCGCCGACGACATGTCGGAGACGGGCAGGAAAATCCTGCAGGTGCTGCGCGAGAAGGTCAGCCCCGAGGCGCTGGCCGTGCAGCCCTTTGGCAAGATGGAACTGCTGCGCACCCGTGCCAAGCAGGGGCGCAAGATTCAGCTGGAAGACTGAGGGCCGTCCTTGAAAATGTCCGCTGTCGGTTGTTGGTGCAGGCCTGCGGCGCACGGGACGCGGGGAAATGTCGGACGGCAGCCCCGTCTTTATTGCGCGCTTTGCGCGGCTCCGAGGTCTACCCGTTCGGCCAGGAAATCCAGAAAAGCCCGCACGCGCAGCGGCAGGTAGCCGCCTTGACCGACATAGACGGCGTGGACTTCCTCGACATCGCCGGGATTGCAGTCTTCAAGCACCGGCAGCAGGCGGCCAGCGGCAATGTCGCCGCGCACCTGGAAAGCCGCCAGGCGTGCCAGCCCCAGCCCCGCCAGGACCAGCCGGTGCAAGGCCGCGCCATCGCTGGCCTGGGCGTTGCCGTTGACCGGCAGCACGACATCCTTGCCCGCATGGCGCAGCGGCCAGCCGGGCTGCGCCCGCACATGGTTGGGGCCCAGGCGGTTGTGCGCCAGCAATTGTTCCGGTGTGGTGGGCGTGCCGTGGCGTGCCAGGTAACCGGGCGTGGCGACAATCATCATGCGCGTGGCGCCCAGCTTGCGAGCCATCAGGTTAGAGCTTTTCAGCGGGCCGGCGCGCACCGCCACGTCGGTGCGCTGCTCCAGGATGTCGATGACTTCGTCGGTCAGCACGATGTCCAGGCTCACGTCGGGATGGCGGGCCAGAAACTCCGGGGCCAGCGGCAGCAGGAAATGATGCCCGAACGGCACGTTGGCATTGACGCGCAAGCGGCCACGCGGCGTGCTGTGGTCGCTGGCGCAGCGTTCGGCTTCTTGCAGATCGGCCAGGATGCGCACGCCGCGCTCGTAGAACGCGCAGCCTTCGGCGGTGATCTGCAGTTGGCGTGTGGAGCGGTTCACCAGCCGCGCACCCAGGCGCTGCTCCAGGCGCGCCACCAGTTTGCTGACCGCCGACGGCGTCATGCCGCATGCGCGGGCGGCGGCGGAAAAACCGCCCAGTTCTATGACCCGCACAAACACTTCCAGTTCGCCGGATCGGTTCACTTCCAGACGGGCCACGGCCGCCTCCTTGATGAGATCAACGCATAAATGATGTTCCGCTGGAGAGTCTATTCCGGAGAAGTCTTTGAATTCATAATTTTTCTCTAGACGGTCTTTGAATTCACCAAAAGAGAAAATCCATGAAAACCCTTTCCAAGGCGTCTGTGGCAGCCATGTTCAGCCTGGCGCTTGCGGCAGGCACAGCCACTCCCGCAATGGCATCGGAGTGGGTTGCTAGCTGGCAGGCAAGCCCGCAGCCCACCTGGGGCGCGGACTTCCTGTTTTCCGCCAATGTCCCACCAGTGCTGCACGACCAGACCGTTCGCCAGGTGGCGCGCCTGAGCCTCGGGGGGCAACGCCTGCGCATCGTGCTGTCCAACGCTTATGGCACCGAGCCCATCGTGGTCGGCAAGGCCACGCTTGGCCGGCCTACAGGCAATGGGGCGGTGGCTGCCGACAGCCTGCGCTCGCTGACCTTTGGCGGCCAGGAGGAGGCAACGGTGCGTGCCGGCGCCTCGCTCGTCAGCGACCCCGTGGCCCTGGACGTTCCGGCGCTGGCGCAGGTGGCGGTCAGCATCCATCTGCCGCAGGCGACGGCCGTGCGCACCTTTCACTGGGATGGCCGCCAGACAGCCTGGATCGCGCCCGGCGACCAGACGTCAAGTGTCGCGCCGGTCAAGTTCGGTGATGCCGTACAGACCACCACGGCGCGGCCGCTGCTGACGGGCATCCAGGTGGAAAGTGCAATGCCCGCGCGGGCTGTCGTGGTGCTGGGCGACTCCATCACCGATGGCGCCAGCGCCAGCCTCGACAGGGACCGCCGCTGGCCGGATTTCCTCGCGGCCCGGCTGGCCCCGCAGGGGGTGGCTGTCATCAATGCGGGCATTTCCGGCGCGCGACTGCTGGCCGACGGCATGGGGGTCAATGCCCTGGCGCGGCTGGAGCGCGATGTGCTCGCCCAGCCGGGCGCAAAGAGCGTCATCGTGATGCTGGGCATCAACGACATTGCCTGGCCGGGCACGGCGTTCGCACCAGATGCTTCACGCCCTACGCTGGCGGCGCTGACGGCGGGTTACCGGCAACTGGTCGCCCAGGCCCATGCACGCGGCTTGCGCGTGATCGGCGCCACGCTGACGCCATTCGAGGGCGCCTTGCCCGGAACGCCTCTGAGCAACTACTACCAGCGCGACAAGGAGGCCCTGCGCCAGCGGGTGAATGACTGGATTCGCCACAGTGGCGTGTTCGATGCGGTGATCGACTTCGATGGCGCGCTGCGCGATCCTGACCATCCCACCCGCATGGCCGCGCGCTTTGATTCCGGCGACCACCTGCACCCTGGGGACGAAGGCAATCGCGCCATGGCGCATGCCGTCGATCTCGAAGCGCTGCTGCCGGGATTCGGCGCGGGCGTGCTGCCTAAGCCGAGGTGACATGAAAAAAGGGCCCAAAGGCCCTTGTGCGGTGAAGCCGTCACTGGGGCGGCTCACCGATGCACTCCATCCAAAGCTTATTGCGGCGGACGCTGCTGAGCGGGGTTGTTGCCGCTGCCCGGTTGCTGCTGCTGGCCGGGGTTGTTCTGCTGTTGCTGACCGGGATTGTTGCCGCTGCCGGGTTGCTGCTGACCGGGATTGGTCTGCTGTTGCTGGCCGGGATTTTGCGGGCTGGCTGGCTGTTGTTGGCCAGGATTGGTCTGCTGCTGCTGACCCGGGTTGTTGCCGCTGCCCGGTTGTCGTTGCTGGCCGGGGTTGTTCTGCTGCTGTTGCTGGTCTTGCCCCGGACGGTTGGGGTTGTTTTGCTGCTGCTGGCCGGTGTTGTTCTGGTTGTTGTTGGCGTTCTGGCTCTGGTCTTGCTGTGTCATTTCCATACTCCTTGAGGTGTCGGTGACGGTAATCAGTGATCGGCTACCACTGAAGCCCTACTTTGGACCGTTGGGGAAGCGGAGGGTGTAGGACATGCCGGCCATTACCTTTTGTTGCGTAGTTGTCAATGGATAAATCGGTGGAGAACCTGAATTTTCCAAGAAAGCAACAATTTTTGACATTCGCGCTGCGTGCCCGCCGGACTCAGCACTGCTCTCAGCACTTGAGCCGTGCCTGTTGATCGCGCGCTTGCTTGCGCTCCCGGCGCACCCAGTCCAGGTCGTAGTACTGGCTGCCGGCGCGGCCCATGCTGTCGAGCATCTTCACGCGCTGCTCGAGTTGCGCACACAGCGGGTTTCCAGCCTCGGTCCGGGAGGCTGTGAGCGTGGCCGGCGCGCGTGGTGCGCGGGTCAAGGCCTGGGCGCGTTCCCATTGGGCCTGGGCTTGAGCAACCTGCTGCTTCCATTCCAACTGCTCGGGAACGGTTTCGCTGCGCTCCAGAAATGCGTTCTGCTGCTGGCAGGAGTGCGAGGACCAGAACAGTCCGCCGCCGTGGCTCTTGCAAAGGTGGACCAGTCGGTGGCCTGGACCGGCGCTGCTTGACGGTGCAATACTGGTCCTGTCTTCCACCCGCTTGCCACCCTTGCACGGCGTGGCCGAGTAGCTGTTGCCGCAGCGGTAGACCGGCTCCTGCGCATGGGTGGAAAACGGCGCAAGGCTGGCCAGAAAAAGGGCAAGGGGCAGGAGCATAGGCCGAGTTTCATTTGGAAACGTTTTGCCTGCAAGCCAGGTCCGCAAATACTTGACCTGGGGCGCCGCGCGCGCGAGGTATTGCATCCGGACCATGGAACCAATACGCTTGGGCGGTGTCCATATCCCTCATGCGTCGCTTTTTCTCGCTGTTCATCGTCCTGCTGCTGGTCTTTCGCGGCCTGCTGGGCGACGCCATGGCGATGGGCGATCTGGGGTTGCAGCCCGCGCATTCGGCCGGCCACCAGATGGCCTCTGCAGGGCACGAGGGGCATGGAGCAGACGCATCCCATGCCCATGGCGGCGAGCCGCAGGAGGCCTGTGATATGCAGGCCGGCAGCGGCTGTGATCCCGCGCATGGCGCGTCCTGCGCGGCCTGCGGCATCTGTCATTC
>JBBKVU010000205.1:0-3998 GCA_037968595.1 Comamonas sp. | reverse complement strand
TAATGAGCGGGGCGCAAAAGTAATTGGGCACGGCAAAGGCCAGGCCGGCAAGCGCCAGGCAGGCGCTGCGTCGGTCCAGGCGGTTCGAGCGATTCATGGATTTGTCTCCTGTCGGCGGTACTTGGTCGTACATTTCTGTGTTGCCTGCATCATCGGCGCGGCGCTCGGCCGTGCCCAATTACTTTTGCGCCCCGCTCATTAGACGGACTAATGCCATGCCCTTGACCGCGACCACGCTGCTCAACCGCCTGCTGGCGCGCGGCAAGTTCCGCCATATCCAGATCCTGCTCAAGCTCGCCGAGCTGGGCAGCGTGCAGCGCACGGCCGACGCCATAGGCGTCACGCAGTCGTCGGTGACGCAGACGCTGGCTTACCTTGAAGCGCTGCTGGAGACGCCGCTGTTCCACCGCCATGCCAAGGGCGTGCATCCCACCGCGGCCTGCCATGACCTGCTGCCGCTGGCGCGCCAGATGCTGATGGGAATCCGCGATACCGCCCAGGCCGTCGAAGCGCGCCAGCGCCAGGGCGAAGGCCAGGTGCGGCTCGCGGCGTCGATCTCCGCGACCAATGGTCTGCTGATCGAGACCCTGTCGGCATTTCACGCGCGTTGGCCGCGCATAGAGATACAGCTGCGCGAAGCCGAGAACGACGAGCAGCTGCAGGCCATTGCGCGCGGCGAGGTCGATCTCGTTGCCTGCCGGCGCCCGCCGGTCAACCCCGAAGGTTGGGAGTTCCATGCCTTGCTGGCCGACCGCTTCGCCATCGTCTGCCGCGCCCAGCACCCGCTGGCGGCGCGCGGCACGGCCGACCGTGACGAGCTGGAAAGCGCGGTCTGGATGGCGCTGCCCACGGGCTCGGCGGCGCGCGAGCGGCTCGACAGCATTTCCGCGCGCTGCCGTCAGCCCCTGCGGCTGCACCCGCTGGTCACGCGCACTTCGACCATGCTGTGGTGGCTGCTGCTCAACCATGACCTGCTGACAGTGCTGCCGCTGACCATGCTGAGGCCTTTGATTGGCAGCGGGCAGATCGTCGAGTTGGACGTGGCAGGCACCGCGCCCATGGAGCCGCTGGGGCTGCTGCAGCCGGCGCAGCGGCTCTCGCCCGCGGCGCAGCAATTGAGCGATTTCATGCGCGCGCATTTCAGCGCCTGAAGCCCGCTGCCGCCGCCGCCGGCAAGCGGCATTCGGATAAACATTTGCCTGGCACCTGGAGTTCCATGTCCGGCGCACACGCCGTGATCCAGACCGAAGACGGCCTGGATCACCCCCCAGACCTCGCTGCAGGTCAACCGCGCAATCTCCTGTTGACCCTGGTGCACCGCTATTGACGGCTATTGACCGCCGCTCACTGCCCCTGCCTGACGCGCAAGGCCTCGACCACCAGCGAGAACGCGGGCGAAGGCTGGCGCCGGCTGGGGTAGTAGAGATAGAAGCCGGGCAGGGCGGGGCACCAGTCTTCGAGCACGCGCTGCAGGCGCCCTTGCTCCAGGTGCGGCGTGAATTCCTGCTCGGGCAGATGCGCCAGGCCCAGGCCCGCCACCGCGGCGTCGACGATGCTCGGCGAGGTATTGAAGATCATCTGTCCTTCGACGCGCACGTTCAGCGGCTTGCCGCGGCGCGCGAAGTCCCAGGCGAACAGCCCGCCCGCGCTCTGCATGCGCTGGTTGATGCAGTTGTGGCCCACCAGATCGCGCGGTGTCCTGGGCACCGGGTGCTTCTCGAAGTAGCCGGGGGAGCCGGCCACCGCCATGCGAAACGGCGGGCTGATCGCCACCGCGATCATGTCCTTGTCTATGGTGCTGCCCAGCCGCACGCCCGCGTCGAAGCGATCGGCAACGATGTTGCGCAAGCCGTAGTCGACGTCAAATTCGACATGGATATCGGGGTAGGCGTGCAGCAGCGGGCTCAGCTTGGGCAGCAGAATGCTGCGCAGCACCTGCTCGCCGCAGGTAATGCGCACCATGCCCGCGGGCTTGTCGCGCAGCGCGGTGAGCGCATCGAGTTCGGTTTCTATCTCGTCGAAACGATGGCCCAGCGTCTTGAGCAGGCGTTCGCCCGCGGCCGTGGGCGAGACGCTGCGCGTGGTGCGCGTCAGCAGCCGAATGTCGAGCCGCGCCTCGAGCCCGCTGATCGCCTGGCTCAGCGCGGACTGCGTCACGCCCAGGATCGAGGCGGCGCGCGTGAAGCTGCCTTCGCGCGCCACGGTGACGAACGACAGCAGATCGTTGAAGTTGCGGCGCAGCATGGTGCGGGTCAGCCGGCCTTCGTCTCCAGCGCGCGCACCGGCAGGCTGCGCACGCGCTGGCCGGTGGCGTGGAAGATCGCATTGCACAGCGCGGGTGCCACGGGCGGCACCGGCGGCTCGCCCACGCCGCCTGGCGGAAGGTCGTGGTCGTCGTTGACCAGATGGGTTCGGATCACGCGCGGCGAAGCGTTGTGGCGCAGCACTTCGTAGTCGTGGAAGTTGGTCTGCTGCACCCGGCCGTTGGCGAACGTGATCTCGCTGCTCAGCGCCAGTCCCAGGCCCATGATGGCCCCGCCTTCGAGTTGGGCGCGTATGCGCTCGGGGTTGATCTGCGGGCCGCAGTCGATCGCCATGTCTACGGCCACCACGTTCACCTGGCCCTTGTCATCGACCGCCACCTCTATGACTGCGGCCGTGTAGCTCATGAAGCTGTAGCAGAACGCCAGGCCCAGGCCATGTCCCTTGGCCAGGGTACGGCCCCAGCCCGCACCCTGGCATGCGGCCTCGATCACGCCGCGCAGGCGGCCGGTGTCGTAGGGGTAGAGCGTGGGCGACTCGCTGTAGTTCCAGGTGTCGGCCAGCGTGCCCGGGTCTATCTTGCGCGGCTGGCCTATCAGGTCGAGTGCGAACTGCTTGTGGTCCCGGCCTGCGCGGTGCGCGAGTTCGGCGATGAAGCTTTGCGCGGCGAAGGCATGCGGAATATTGGCCACCGAACGGAACCAGCCTATGCGTGCGTGGGCGGCGACTTCCGCGGTTTCCACGCGCACGTGGGGCACGCGGTAAGGCATGTTGATCGCCGACATCGCGGATTCGAACAGCTGCTGGCCCTTTGCGCCTTCGGCGAACAGCGAGGCAATGGTCGGGGCGGCGCTGCGGTGCAGCCAGGACTGGACCTGGGCCTGGCTGTCGATCACCGCTTCCAGGCGTTCGACGGAAACGGTATGCAGATAGTCGTGCTGCAGATCGTCCTCGCGCGTCCAGACCAGTTTCACGGGTGTGCCCGCGGGCATGGCCTGGGCGACGATGGTGGCTTCATCGACGAAGTCCGGCTTGGACTTGCGGCCAAAGCCGCCGCCCAGCAGCAGCACGTTGACTTTCACATTCTCGGGCTTGATCTTGAGCCGCGCGGCCACCGCTGCCTGGGCCGCCGCGGGGTTCTGCACCGATGTCCAGACTTCGGCCCGGCCGTCCTGCAACTGCACGCTGGCGACCGGCGGCTCCATCGAGGCATGCGCCAGATGCGGTACGTAGTATTCGGCGGCAAAGCGCGCGCTTTCGGGCGCCCTGGCCCAGGCCTGGGCCGCATCGCCCTGATTGCGCATGGTCTTGCCGGGCGCGCGTGCCGCGGCTTCCAATGTCTGGCGGTAGGCCGCCGAGTCGTAGCCGGCGTTGGCGCCGTCATCCCATTCGATGTCCAGTGCGGCCCGGCCCTGCATTGCCGACCAGGTATTGCGCGCGACCACGGCCACGCCGCCCAGCGGCTGAAAGCCGGGTGCGCCCTTGAACGCCGGAATCTCCACCACCTTGAGCACGCCCGGCACGGCCAGCGCCTTGGCGGAGTTCACGCGGCGCAGCTTGCCACCCAGCACCGGCGGGCGGGCGACCACGGCGTAGACCATGCCGGGAAGGCGCATGTCCATGCCATAGGTGGCCTGACCCTGGCCAATGGCCTGCAGGTCGACCAGGCGCACGCCTTCCTTGCCGATATAGCGGAAGTCGGCGCGCGTCTTGAGGCGCAGCGCATCGGTCTGGGG
>JBBKVU010000204.1:0-2528 GCA_037968595.1 Comamonas sp. | reverse complement strand
GCGGCAAGCGCGTAGAGCGGCTGCGTGAACTTGCCGGCCGGGGTCTTGCGGGCAGGCAGGTAGCGACCGGCTTCGGCGTTCTCGGCGCCTTCGAGGTCAAGGTGCTTTTCCAGTTGCGCAGGGCTGACGTACAGCACGGGCACCGCTGCGGGCGCTGGTGGGGCGGCTTGCAGGGCTGCAATGGCGGATTCCGCATCGCCAAGCACTTTGCCGGACAGCTGCGGGGCTTCTCGGCGCACCAACGACAGCAAGCCTTTCAGCGCGGCGACTGCCGCCGCGTCTGCGCCCTCGTGTAGGCACTTCGCTGCTGCCTGGGCCTCCAGCTCTGCGATGCGGGCGTGCTGGCTGCGCAGCAGCTCCCAAGCCTTGATGTAGTCATCCCAGGCCTGACGGTCGTACTCATCGCAAGAGCCGCGCCAAGAGCCCAGGCGGGTCTGGCGAGCCTCCAGGAATTCGGCCAGGCGCAGCGCCTCGGGTTGTTGCGCTGGCGCTGGCTGCGCCCCGGCACCGGCTAGTGTCTTGTCGGTCATGGATTTATCCCCGTTTATTCAATGGCAATAATTTGGTGGGCGCGGCGCGCATCGGGCAGAGAAAAGCCCGCGATGTGCGAGCTATGGATGTCGGTGCCAGGGGTTACTTGCTGGTGGCAAGGTCGTACCAAGCCCACTTGCCCTTGTTTCCAGCCTCGATGGCCTGCCAGGCGGGGTGCGTTCCAGTGGTTTCCTTGAGGTCATCCAGCTCGGCAAATGCGCACTGCCGCAGCTTGGCCAGACCATCGGTCATGCGCTGCGTCTTGTACTGGCGGGTGACAAACAGGGCATCCGTCGAAACCGTGGCTACGCCAGCGGCGCCCATCTTGGAATAGTTCAAGCGGGCGGGGCGGTAAACGCCCTTGAGCTTTTCTACGGTGGCGGGGGCGATGCTCAGCAGCTTGTATTCAGCCCCCAGCGCTGCGATGAATGGCAGCGGCGCGCCGCCGACGAACAGGCCCGCATCGATGACGCCGTCATCGAGCGCTTTTCGAACCGCGGCCTCGCTCGCCAGCGGCACCACGTTGAATGGGACCTCCGACTGCAAGCGCACCACCTGGGCCGTCACGGTCGAGCCACCTGCGGCTCCCACGCGGCGCCCGGCTAGGTCGCGCAGGTCGTTGAACACGACTTCCTTTGCGCCAATGCCCATGGTGCCGCCGGTCTTGATGCCGCTGCTTGCCCGGGCCAGCAGGTGGACCTGCTCCGGGTGCAGTGCGATCAGCGTCTTGATGTTGCTCAGGTCTTCAGTGCGCGCGCGCAGGTAGAGCACGTCCGATTGCACGAACGCCGCGTTGACTTGGTTGCCCACCAGGCGCTCCATGTTGTCCTGGGAGCCGGTGCTGTTGATTTCCACCAGAGCGACCGCATTGCCGCAGCGCCCGGACAGTTGCTTGAACATGGTCGAGTAGGTGCCGACAGCGGAGCCGGTAGCGACTTGCAGCTGCTGCGCGCTGGCGGTGGTTGCGGCAGCGGTGAGGATGAGTGCGGTAAAAAGATTGCGCATGTTGATTCCTTATTCGATGCGGAAAGACTTCAGGTTGGCGTCGTCCTGGGTCGCGGCTGGCGCAGGAGCAGGAGGGGTGTCGGCCGGCGCGAGCACAAAGGCGGCGGCGCACAGCACGGCGATCAGCAGCAGCGAGGTGATGAGGCGGTATTTCACTGGTGGAGCCTTTCGCGGATTTCAACTGCGCGCACGTCGATGACCGGAACGGTGGGGCGCTCGATCTGCGGCATGGAGGTTTGTGCCAGCGCCGAGTCGAGCTCGGCCAGTGCGCGGTTCATCGCGGTTTGCACCGCGTCGAGCGATTCGGACGCGAGGATCTTGTTCATCGCGTCTTCCTCGTTCTCGCCGGCGAGCTTTTGCATGCGCAGGGCAGACTGAGCCACGCGCCACTTGCGGGCCGCGCGCTGGGTGGCCTGTTCAAACGCATCCGCTTCGGCTGTGGCCTGCTGGAGGCGCCGCTGCTTAAGCTCCAGCAGGGCTTGCAGCTTGCGCAACTGTTCGTCAAAGTCCGCGGCGTCGTCGGGCTGTAGCCGGCGCAGCTCCTTCACCTCGTCAGCGAAGTTGCGGACCTCAGCCGAGAAGTTTGTGAGCTCGCCTGCTGCGCTGCGCAGCCGCTCGCGCACCTGCAGCGCAATGTTCTCGCGCGTCTCGATGGGGTTGCCGCGCGCTTCCTGCTTCATGCCCTTGATCTTCCAGTTGGCGAACTTCATTGCCACCAGCGGCGCGAAGTTCACCAGGGCAAGGCCCAGCCCCATAGCGAGCGCAAGCCCGACGATGCCTTTGACAGCCAGGAACACAAATGGGGAAATGACGATGGCCGCAACCAGGCCGATCCCCCATTTCATTGCGCGTTCCAGTCGGCGCTTTCTGTCATCCAGGGAGGTAAGTTTCATGATTTCCTAGCGGAAAATGCCCGCGCGCGGCGGGCTGGTTGATGAGGCCGGGGACGCTCAGGGGCAGCCGCAGGGAGGGCTTTCGCCTTCTTCGAGGTG
>JBBKVU010000203.1:0-8745 GCA_037968595.1 Comamonas sp. | reverse complement strand
AGGCCCACCAGCACCAGCGCATTGGGCGTGGCCCAGCTTTCCTGGGGCAGGGTGGCGCAACCCGCAAAGCCGTCCAGGCCGTTGAGTCGCTGCGGCACCCAGCCCTGCTGCTGCAAGGCGCCGCGCACCTGACTGCCCAGCGTCGCGGTCACTCCCAGCGGCCGCATGCGCACGATCGCCAACACGCTGATCAGCCCGACCAGGGCACCGCCTAGCGCATAGTTCCAGCGTCCGGTCCACAGCGCCTGCCACAGGCCGCGCAGGTCGCGCGCGGGCAGGGCAGGGGGTGTCGGCGCAGAAGCCTGGCGCCTGGCATGGCGCTGCCATATCCAGGCGGCCCAAAGCCCCAGGCCGCCCAATTGCACGGCCAGGGCGCCGCCGTAGCCCAAGTGCTGGGGCAGCCAGATGACGGGCGCATCGGCGACGGCCAGGCTGTACAGCGGATTCCAGGTGTGAAAGCCGATGGCAAAGCCCAGGCCCGTGCCCAGCAGCGCAAAGGGCGCAACCGCCGAGCCTTCGGCCAGCCGGTACCAGTGGGCGCTGATGCACGAACCTGAAACCGACATGCCCGCGCCAAACGCCAACCCGGCCAGCACCAGCACCCAACTTACCGGGCCGATGTGCATCTCGGGCGGCAACTGGCCGGCCTGGGGATTGGCCACCCAGCTGCTTTGCACCACGGTCATGCCGACCAGGCCAACGGCCAGCGCCAGCACGATGGCCAGGATGCCGCGCGGATCGCCCTGCTGCAGCCAGTCGCGCGCATGGCAGTAAAAGCAAAAGCGCGTGCGCTGCAGCACCACGCCCAGCGCAATCCCCGTGGACAGCGCGAACACCAGCGTGCGCCCGCCGTTCCATGTCTGGGCCTGGCCGGCGAAAAACCACAGCAGCACGATCAGACCGGCGGCGGCCCAGGGCTGCCAAGCGGATTTCCCATGCGTTGCCGCCGGCAGATCGCCGCGGCTGGCTTCAATAGTGGACATCATGTTTCCTGTCTGCGCGCAAAAATGCCCGCGCAGGCGGGCATTCAATAGCCAAGAGGCCTGGGCCGGCGTTTACTTGGCCGCCCAGACCGTGCCGGCCGGGTTGTTGATCGGCACGCCCACGGCGTTGCCGTATTCGGTCCAGGAGCCGTCATAGTTCTTCACGTCGTAGCCCAGGATCTTTGACAGCGCGAACCAGGTGTGGCTGGAGCGTTCGCCAATGCGGCAGTAGGTGATCACCGGCTTGCTGCCGTCTATGCCCACGCCCGCGTAGAGCTTGCGCAGTTCCTCCTTGGGCTTGAAGGTGCCGTCTTCCTGCACCGCCTGGCCCCAGGGCATGTTGACCGCCCCGGGAATATGGCCTGCACGGATCGCCAGTTCGGGCACGCCGGCTGGTGCGAACACTTTGCCCTGGTACTCGTCGCCCGAGCGGATGTCGATCAGCCGGGCCTGCGACTTGCCTTCGGCCACGGCCAGCGCATCGCTGAGCCGGGCGCGCAGGTCGAGGTTGACCTTGCCCACCCGATAGCTCGTGGCTGCGTACTCGGGCGCGCGGTTGTTCAGCGGGCGGTTTTCGGCCTCCCATTTCTTGCGTCCGCCATCGAGCAGCTTGACGTTCTTCACGCCGTAGATGTCGAACACCCAGGCACCCCAGGCCGCAAACCAGTTGTTGGTGTCGCCGTACAGCACCACGGTGGTGTCGTCCTTCACGCCGGCCTTGGACAGCAGCTTCTCGAAGTCCTGCTTGCCGACGATGTCGCGGCGCAGCTTGTCGTTGAGATCGGTATGCCAGGAGAAATTCACCGCGCCGGGAATGTGGGCGCGCTCGTAGAGGCCGGGGTTGACGCTGACCTCGATCACGCGCACGTCGGGGCGGCTGAGGTTCTGCGCCAGCCACTCGGCGCTGACCAGCGGGCCGGCGCTGCTGCTGGCCGGCGTATTGCCCAGCGCAGCGCCGGCGAGGGTGGCCAGCAGCAGGGTGCCACCCACCTTGATGGCAAGGGCCCGCAGGCCGAGGGCGGAAACTGTGGTTGTCATGGTGGTCCTTGAGGATTCAACAAAGGGGTGAGACTTTCGCGCCAGCTGTTGGATGGGCTTTTGGGCCAGCACTTGCAACCGAATGTAGAAGCGCCCAGGAGTGCGGACAAGTGAGTTTTTGGAGCATGAATATGCGCTGCGCGCATAGCTGGCGCGCATGCGGTTGCGACCAGCCGCAAGCGCAAAATGCGCCGACTTGATTTGAACCCTGAAAAACGCGCTATAATTTGAATCTACGGTGGCTGTAGCTCAGTTGGTAGAGTCCAGGATTGTGATTCCTGTTGTCGTGGGTTCGAGCCCCATCAGCCACCCCAGATTCAAAAAGGCCCTTGAGCAATCAAGGGCCTTTTTTTGCGTTGGCCTTGCGTCAAGCCTCAGGCGCCAACCCTATGCGCTGGCTGCTTGCGCTTGCGCTGGCGCTGTCAGCGGTGCGCGTCGCTGGCCCATGGCGCGTTCGAACAGCGCCATGAAACGCGGCGCGATGTTCGAGATATGGAAGCTGCGGCCGGTCTCCTGCGCTGCCCGGCTGTAGCGCGCGCGCCGTGCCGGGTCGGCGCGCAGCGCGCGTATCGCGTCTATCCAGGCGTCGTCGTTGTCGGGCAGCAGCAGCCCGTTGACATCGTTTTGCACCAGCTCGGGAAGAAAGCCCCAGTTGGTGCCGATCATGCAGCCGCCGCGCGCGAGGATTTCCATCAGCCCCCAGTTCGCCACGCCGTGGCGCAGCGGATAGAGAAACAGGTCGACGTCGGCGAGCATCGCGGCGAACTCGGCGTAGGGCAGGCGCCCGGGAAACTCGACGACCTGCGCGCCCGGGTGCATCTTGAGCAGATGGTCGCGAAAGCTCGCGACCTTGCCGCCATAGCGGCGCTCCACCCATTGCTGCTCGTAGCCATAGGTTGCCGCCTTGTCATCGCCGATGGCAATGAAGCGCGTGTTGTCCGCGTGGCCTTCGCGCACCATGCGATCCACCAGCCGCATATAGGTTTCAAAGCCCTTGGCACTCGACAGATCACGCGCCGAGAACGCAATGGTGAACGGCTTGTCTGGCGCGGCATCGGCCGGGCTGGCGCGCAGCGGCGGCTGGATGTCGAAGCCTTCGAACTGCACCGCGATCCGGTCCTGCAGCAGCGTGGGAAACATCGAGCGCGCATGGGCGCTGGGCACTATCGTCAGGTCGCTGCACAGTACCTGGTGAAAGTGCAGCATCTCGGTGTTGCGGTCGGCCAGGCGCTGGGCTTCGTCGGGCGGATAGGCCGCGTCGCAGCCATGCGTACGGTAGCTGGGGAACTCGATGTAGCTGACGATGGCCGCGTCCAGCTCGTCATAGAGCCAGTTGGGCGCGCCCCACAGCGAATGCGCGACGACCACGTCGATGCGCCGTCCCTGCGCCTTCTCGAAGTCCTTGAGGGCCTTGAGCACGCCGCGGCAGATGCGTGCCGAGCGCTCGATCTTGCTGGAGTAGTAGTAGCTTTGCGGGCCGACGATATTGCCGTCGGGCTGGAAGGACAGCAGGTGGTCGCAGTCCTTTTCATGGTTGGCCTTGTGTCCCGGCGTGGTCATGAACCAGCTGTCGGCCATGCCGGTGGCGCGCAGGTGGCTGCACAGCAGCGTGTATTGGCTGGGATAGACGGCGCCGACGAAAACGATCAGAGGTTTGTGCATGGGATGGAAATTCGCGGAAAAAGGCGGGTGCGCGTTCGGTGGCGGGTTCACTTCTCCTGCTCCTCCTCGGCTTCGGCCGGGATGCCGACAGCCATCGGAACTTCAGGCTCGCCGTTGCTGATCTGGTACTTGCGCATCTTTTCCCACAGCACCTTGCGGCTGATGCCCAGCTGGTCGGCCGTGGGCTGGCGCTTCCAGTCGTTGGCGCCTAGCGCGGCAATGATGCGATTGCGCTCCTCCTGGTCCCAGTTGGCACGGCTCGCGGCCACGGGTTCGCCGTTGCCGACCTGCAGCGGAAAGGTCACAGCCGAGAGGCTTTGCGCCTGGCGCAGAATGCGCTCGGTCGCGCCGCCCGCCAGCCAGTCCTTGGTCTGGCGCGCCGCAACGCCTATGCGTTCGGTCAGATTGCGCAGCTCGCGCACATTGCCCGGAAAGTACATCTGCGCCACGGCGTCGAGAATGAAGAACGGCGGCTCGCCGAGCACGGCCATCAGTTCCTCGCCCACTACCTTGTGCAGGATGCTGGAGAAGATGGCAAGCTTGTCGGCTTCGCCGCGCTCCTCGAGGCTGGGCATCTGCAGCTCGATCACCGCCAGGCGAAAGAACAGATCGGCGCGGAATTTCCCCGCATGTACCTGTTCGCGCAGGGGCTTGTTGGTGGCCGCCACGAGGCGGAAATCAAGCCGCACGGGCGTGGCCGAGCCCAGCCGGGTGACGGTGCGCTCTTCCAGCACGCGCAGCAGCTTGACCTGCTGGTACAGCGGCAGGTCGGCGATTTCATCGAGAAACAGCGTGCCGCCGCTGGCCTGCTCGAAAAAGCCCTTGTGCGCGGTGACGGCGCCGGTGAACGAGCCCTTGGCATGGCCGAAGAACAGCGATTCGAACAGGCCGTCGGGTATGGCGCCGCAGTTCACGACAACAAACGGCCCCTGGCCGTAATGGGTGTTGCGCACATGCAGGCGCTCGGCAATGCGTTCCTTGCCGGTGCCGGTCTCGCCGCTGATGAGCACGCTGTGCTCGCAGTCGGCAAAAGTGTCCGCGTCATTGAGCAGGCTCAGCATGCAATCGGCCACGGCAATGATGTCGTCGGAACGCTGGGGCTGGCTATGCGAACTCTGCAGCCGTTGCAGAATGCGCGCCAGCATCGCGCGCAGTTCCGCACCGGTGAAATCGAACGGCAGCACATGCGAATACTCGGTCGCATAGCTGCCCGCGGTGGCACCGCGCAGGTTGGAGCTGACCCACAGCACCGGCATGCCGCCAAACGTGCCTTCGACATGGTTGCGGCTGAAGCGCGCGCCTTCGAGCACCGACACGCTCACGACCGAAATCGCGTTCTGGCCCACGGTCGAGGTCGGCGGCAGATTCAGGCCATCGGCGCGCACGACTTCCACGTCCATGCTCAGCATGCAGCGCTCGACCCGTTCCGCAATATCGGCTTGGCCTTCCCAGACGTAGATGACCAAATCACTCTGATTCACTATGGTTCCTTATGCGTGGCTGTCAAAACACCAGTTCGGCGGAGTTGCAGCTGATGTCCAGTGCCTTGACTTCGTTGCGGCCCAGTTCGAGCCCGAGCACGTTCTTCAGCAGCGGAGAGAGGAGGGCCTGGCCGACGCCATTCAACAGCCCTTTGAGTGGGTTCAGGATGGGCTTGAGCAGCACGCACAGCACTCCGTTGCAGGAAACGCTGCTGGTCGCGGTGTTTTTCAGCGAAGCGACCAGGGCGTTGGCATCGGTCAGATTCACGTGGGTGCTCTGTTTCTTGAGCAGGTTGTTCAGGTTCGACTGCACACAGGCGTTCCAGGCCAGCAGGGCGGACAGCAGGCCTGAGCAACTCGTGTAGCCATTGCCCAGGGTACTGATGCCGACAAGATCGAGCACACCGTAGGTGGTGCTGGTGTAGGCCTTGAAGGCGGCGGAAAAAGTACCGCTGCCCCAATCGCTGGGCGGGCAGATCACCAGCAGGCAGCTCTTGGGAATGGCGTTGCTGAACGTGAAGTTGGACGTGACCAGTTTTCCCAGATAGCCGTCGGTGCCTTCTGTTCCCCGGCCGTTGAGCAGCAGATCGATGGCGGGGTCCACCTTGTAGAAGCCGGTGACCTTGTCCTTGGTTTCTTCAAGGTAGAGCTTGGCCAGCGTTTCAATCTGCGCTTCCTGGGTTTGCGCGGCCGTGCCATCCGTCGTCATTCCCTGCCAGCTGGAGCTCATGCTGGGGGGGGAAAACAGGCCACCCAGCAACTGGAATATCGCATCGGTCAGCGCGCCCAAGGTATCGCCCAGCAGCAGCGGGTTGGTCTGTGTCCATTTGGACTGATCCTTGGCAATGTCCAGCAGCGTTTCGTCACGCGCCGTCAGCACGTTCACTCCAATCGGACCGCGCACATTCAACGACAACGGTGTCTTGATCAGAACGTTGCTAACGTCCGATGCCGGGAGTTCCGGGTGGCCAATGGTGATCTTTGCGATGCGCGAAGCCACATCGACATTGAGCGACGGCGGATTGCTGCGGCAGTTCACGCCGTTGTCTTCATTGAGCATGCCATCGGCGCTCACACCGTCGATCTTGATCGGCAGGTTGATGCGCACGCCCAGCGTGTCCAGCAGGTTGCCCAGCAACGGCAGACCTTTGGAATCAATGTCGAGGTTGAGCCGTACCTGGGCGCTGTTGCCGACGCCGCGGCCCACCACGATGGTCGGCGGCTCGACGACCGTGAGGCCCAGTCTGACGGTGTTCAGCAGCGAGGTGTCCTGCACCTGCAGCGCATGGCCGTTGGCGGCAATCATGATGGCCGTATTCAGGATGGCGCCGATGCCGATCTGCGTGTCGAGCGCGGCAGCGTTGGGCGACGACGGCTTGCCCAGCGACAGGAACGTGAAGATGCCCGGCGTACCCGCGCTGGAATCTCCCAGCAAGGGAATCTTCATGTTCAGCAGCTCCGTGCTGCCGATCTTCAGATCCTTGAGGACGGCAATGGCTGCGTCCACACTGGCCTCCAACGTGCTGTCGGAAACAAGTTCCACCGAAGCGTTCAAGATATCCAGCAGCGTCAGGCTGTTGAGAAAGGTCAGCTGCGCTGGTGTCAGCACGGCCAGACCGTCAATCCCCAGGTCCACGCCCAGCGCCTTGAGCAGGCCCGAGGGTGTGATCTTGGCGTTTGCCAGGCCGTTGGAGTCGAGCACCGTGAGCTTGCTGGCGTCGAGGCCGATCAGCGTCAGCACCCGGCCCAGAGGCGCATCCTTGTTGAGGTTGAGCAACTGCGAGCCGATCTGAAAGGAGGTGGCGGCTTCGGTGCGCTGGGCAATGGCTTCGGCGCGCACCCGCCGGCTCCATGTGCCGGGAAAGAAGATGGGCGAGTTGCCCTCCAGCACCACCCGGGCGGCGGTGGTGTCGGCTGCATCGGCGAGGAAATGGCGCGGCGCGGCGTATCGCACCTTGTTCCATTCGCCGCAGACCACGCTTTTGGTCACCTCTTGAATGGGTGAAGGCCAATTCGCGTTCACACTGGCCATTCCGGCGCTGACACAGGTGGCATTTTCATTGGGTGACGTCAAGCCTTGCACCGCCTCGATTGCCGCCAAATCCGCAATCCGTTGCAGATCGCGCTTGGCGTAAAACGAATAGCCCAGATCGACAACGCCCAGTATCAGCACCGTGATCGAAAGAAACACCGCGAACTGGATCAAAAGGCTGCCGCGTTGCGCGAGCGGGCGTGTCCTGGCGAAACGACGCAGACGCGCGGCATGGGGAAAGGCCATCGTTTGCATTGCGGGTTCCTCCGGTTTCATGTGGCGGGCTCGTCGTGGGTCACGGCGTCTGGATGACGCTGCGGGCCATGATGCTCGGGGGCTCGATGAAATTCATGCCGCCCCCAGTCCCCAGGAGCGCCGGGCGTGCGTAGGCGACCTCCAGCGTCAAGAGGTTGCCCGAGCGAGTCAACGCCACCGTGATGAGGCTGTCTAGCGCACTGCCCTGACCCAGGTGACTGCGCAAGCTGGCGCGCACCGACTCACCTGCCAAGGCGGTGGCGCTGGCGACAAGTTCTTCGTTCGTGGGGAGATTTCCCTGGGCATTGGGCTGCCGTGGGCGGCTGAGCAGGCGCGATACCTGGCGCGCGCCATCGCCCGTGGCGCGCGTGACCACCTGCTGCGTCTGCAGTACTTCCCAGAAGACGAAGACACCCAGAAAGATCGGCAGCATCACCAGCAACGCCAGCAACGCGAATTCGACCGCCGCAATGCCGCGCTGCATGCGCCTGGGTGGGGAGAGTGAGAGGGTATGGGCAGGGCGCATTTCAGAACCCTTTCTGATCGACGACGATCTGGGCCAGGGCCTCCAGATCGGGCAGCGAGACTTCAAGCAGGCCCAGCGTGAACGATGGGGTGAACGCATGCTGGGCATAGGGCAGTTTCAGGCGCACCTGCAGCATGCAGGGGTTGTTCTTGTCGACATCGCAGAGCATGGCTCCAGCGGTCATGTCGGCAGTGCAACTGGCGCTGTTGTTGAGCCTGCAGACCTTGAAGCTGAAGTTGTCGTTGCTGTCGATGGTGGCCAGAAGGTCGGCGGGCAGCCAGCTCAGGTTGGCGCGTATCACCGCCTTGGCGTGCGTCTTGCGGGCTTCGCGGTTGTCCTTGTGCTGCAGCGCGGCACGCGCGCCGTCCTCGATTGCCCACTGCATGGATTCGCGCACCAGAAAACCCAGACCGAAGCTCAGGATGGCATAAAGCAGCATGAAAAACACGATGAACACCAACGCCCACTCGAGCGCATAGACACCGCGCTGCCGGCCTGGCGCGGCGGTGGTTCGCTTGGAAGGGCGTGGGGACTGCAGCATGTTGTGGTTCTTTGGTGATGAAACGCTACTTTTTCACCAGGTCCAGGCCAGAGGAGTAATGCTCGGGAATGGGGTACTCGAAGCTCTTGAGATAGCGCTGGTAGCTGCGGCTGGCCTGGTCGCCATCGATAGGCCGGGGGCGAACTCCGGGTGATGCGCGCTGCATTTCCCAGAGCGTCTGCGTGGCGCTGCCGATTTCTATGTGGCGCACGCGCAAGGGCTCGGCG
>JBBKVU010000202.1:0-3582 GCA_037968595.1 Comamonas sp. | reverse complement strand
CCTCCGTGCTGGTGCTGGGCCTGCTGCTCGCTCTGCAAAGGAAGATGCCCTGGGGCGCGGCGGCCACGCTGGCCGGCGTGTTCGCGTTCTTCCACGGCGCGGCCCACGGTTATGAACTCGCGGGCGACACCGGGCTCACGGCCGTCGCGGCCCTGGCCGGCATCGCGCTGGGCTCGGGCCTGCTGCATATCGCCGGCATGCTGCTGGGCCGCATGGTGCTGCAGCGCCACCGCCTGCTCACTGCGCTGGGCGGCGCGGCCACGGCGGCGCTCGGTGTGTTCATGCTGACCCGTCTGGCCTGAGGAGAATAGCCATGGTGCCCGGTGAACTGATTCTCGACGCGGGCGAACATGCCCTCAACACAGGCCGGCGCTGCACCACGCTGCTGGTGCGCAACGCCAGCGACCGTCCCATACAGGTCGGCTCGCACTACCACTTTGCCGAAACCAATGCCGGCCTGGAGTTCGATCGCGCCGCGGCCCACGGCATGCGGCTGAACATCGCCAGCGGCATGGCCGTGCGCTTCGAGCCGGGCCAGCAGCGCACGGTGGAACTTGTCGATTTCGCGGGCCAGCGCCTGGTCTATGGCTTTCGCGGCCTGGTCCAGGGCGCGCTCGACAAACAGCCTGGAGACCTTTGAACATGGCCACGATGGAACGCCGCGCCTATGCGGAAACCTTTGGGCCCACGACGGGCGACCGCGTGCGCCTGGCCGACACCGACCTGCTGCTCGAAGTCGAGCGCGACTACACGCTGGCCGCGGGCAGCTACGGCGAGGAAGTCAAGTTCGGTGGCGGAAAGACGATTCGCGACGGCATGGCGCAAAGCCAGAAAAGCCGCGACCAAGGCGCGATGGACACGGTGCTGACCAATGCGCTGATCGTCGACCACTGGGGCATCGTCAAGGCCGACATAGGCCTCAAGGGCGGACGCATTGTCGCCATCGGCAAGGCCGGCAATCCCGACACCCAGCCCGGAGTCGACATCATCATCGGCCCGGGCACGGAAATCATCAGCTGCGAAGGCAGCATCGTCACCGCCGGCGGCGTCGACACGCATATCCACTTCATCGCCCCCCAGCAGATAGAGGAGGCGCTGACCAGCGGCATCACCACCATGATAGGCGGCGGCACGGGCCCGGCAACAGGCACGTTTGCCACCACCTGCACGCCCGGTCCCTGGCACATGGAGCGCATGCTGCAGGCCGCCGATGCCTTTCCCATGAACCTGGGGTTTCTGGGCAAGGGCAATACCAGCCTGCCCGCGGGCCTGCACGAGCAGATCGATGCCGGGGCCATCGGCCTGAAGCTGCATGAAGACTGGGGCAGCACGCCCGCGGCCATCGACAACTGCCTGAGCGTCGCCGAACTCACCGACACCCAGGTCGCGATCCACACCGACACGCTCAATGAAAGCGGCTTTGTCGAGGACACCGTGGCCGCGTTCAAGGGCCGGACCATCCACACCTTCCACACCGAAGGCGCGGGCGGCGGCCATGCACCCGACATTCTCAAGGTGGTGGGCCTGCAGAACGTGCTGCCCAGCTCGACCAACCCGACCCGGCCCTACACCATCAACACGCTGGACGAGCATGTCGACATGCTGATGGTCTGCCACCACCTCGACCCGTCGATTGCCGAAGACCTGGCGTTTGCCGAAAGCCGCATCCGCAAGGAAACGATTGCCGCCGAGGACATACTGCACGACCTGGGCGCGATCAGCATGTTCAGCTCCGACAGCCAGGCGATGGGCCGCGTCGGCGAAGTGATTCTGCGCACCTGGCAGACCGCGCACAAGATGAAGCAGCAGCGTGGCGCCTTGCCCGGCGACAGCGCGCGCCACGACAACTTCCGCATCAAGCGCTACATCGCCAAGTACACGATCAATCCGGCGATTGCCCACGGCATCAGCCATGAAGTCGGCAGCCTCGAGGTCGGCAAGTGGGCCGACATAGTGATCTGGAAACCGGCGTTCTTTGGCGTCAAGCCGGCGCTGATTCTCAAGGGCGGCAGCATTGCGATGGCGGCGATGGGCGATCCCAACGCCTCGATTCCCACGCCCCAGCCCGTGCATTACCGGCCGATGTTTGCCTCCTTTGGCGGCGCGCTGGCAAAGTCGTCGCTGACCTTTGTCTCGCAGGCCGGCCTGGCCAACGGCATTGGGGAGCGCTTTGCGCTGGCCAAGACGCTGTCGGCCGTGAAGAACATCCGCGGCATAGGCAAGCGCCACATGCTGCTCAACGACTACACACCGGCAATGGAGGTCGACCCGCAAACCTACAGCGTGCGCGCCGACGGCCAGCTGCTCACCTGCGAACCCGCGGTCTCGCTGCCCATGGCGCAGCGCTATTTCCTGTTCTGAGGAGAATCGCCTTGCCGCTGCGTCCACCAGGCCAGCCAGTCGTCGGTGTCTATCACCTGCCGCCCCTGGACGCCCGCGGGCTGGGCGACATAGATCAGCACCGGCATGGGCTGGGGCGGGCCGCCGTCCAGCGGCAGCAGCTCCACATCAACAATGTGCTTGGCATATTCGCCGATATCGATCGGCCAGATCTCCTCGACCCGGTCAAGCTCGCGCTCGAGCGCGGGATTGAGTTCGTAGACCTCGGCCAGCACCTGGTAGCTGCCGTCAAGCACCAGGCCAGGGTAAGGCCCGAGGTCATAGAGCTGCCCCGGCAGCCGGCAATGCCCGAGCCAGCGCACATCGGCCTGCCAGCGCCGGATATCGTTGCTGCCGCCGCGGCGCAGGGTGCCGTAGACGGCGACCTGGGGGCAGCCGCAGGGGATATGGGGGGTAGGATCGGTCATGAGACATCATGCTAAAACGTTTTGTCGGCCAGCCCTAGAAACGCCCCCGTTCAAGTGCTCCCCAGCCCCCTGCTCCGTTCACTGAAATCCCATGCTCTCCATTCAAAAACTCATCCCCCAAGGCAAAGGCCTGGCCCGTGTGCTGCTGCAGCGCGCCACGACCATTGAACTCGACTGGGACGTGCGCCAGAAAAGCCGCTTCGCGGCCACCGACTCGCAGGGACGCGAACTGGCCATCTTCCTGCCGCGCGGCCAGGCCGTGCGCGGCGGCGATGTGCTGGTTGCCGAAGACGGCTCGATGGTGCGCGTGATTGCCGCGCCGCAGAAAGTGCTGCACATCACCACCTGCCCCACGCATGGCACGCCGTTCGATCTGATGCGCGCCGCCTACCACCTGGGCAACCGCCATGTGCCCATCGAGCTGCAGCCCGACCACCTGAAGATCGAGCCCGACCATGTGCTGGCCGACATGCTGCGCAGCATGCACCTCACGGTGACGGCAGCCGACATGGCGTTCGAGCCCGAAGGCGGCGCCTATGGCGGCCATGTGACCAACGACGGCCACAGCCACCATGCGCCGGCGCCGCGCGCCCATGACCATGGGCACGACCACGACCACGGCCCGGGCTGCGGCCACGCCCACTGATACCCGCCATGGCCGCCCGCTCTGCCCATCCGAACACCACGACGCCGACGCGCGGCCCGCTGGCCTGGCGCCGCCGCCAAGCGGCTGCCGCTGCCGAACATGCCGCGCCCGCGGTCGCGCCGCACAGCC